>NZ_DATAGQ010000201.1:0-103416 GCF_036263595.1 Geminicoccus sp.
GCACAGCCCGTGCCAACCCACCCCACCCCCGCCATCCCCTCCACCAGCCACACCACAGCCGCCAAACCCGGACCCCACCACAAGGCAAACCACGCCACACCCGGCAATTCCTACCCGGCAAGAACTGCACCGCGGGGGAAAGCACGGGGAAGGAAGGCCAGCAGGCTGAGCAGGGCGCAGCCGAACATCGTGAGGAGCATGGGCCAGGCTGTCCCGTCATGCACCGTACCCACCAGCTGCGCTGCCGCCGCCGCCAGCGCCATCTGCAGGAAGCCGGCAAGGCCCGACGCGGTGCCGGCGAGCTTGGGCTCCACCGACAAGGCCCCGGCCTGCGCGTTCGGCACGGAGAGGCCCTGGAAGAACGCCACGAGCGCCGTCGGCAGGAAGATCGCCCAGGGTGCGACCGAGACCCATGCCACCAGGAGAACGGCCAGGCCAGCGCCGCCCACGTTGCCGATGCTGCCGACCAGGACCATCCGGTCGATCCCGAAGCTGCGGGAGATCCTGGAAGCCACCAGGTTGCCCGCCATGAACATGCCGGCCACCGGCAGGAACCACAGCGCGTAATGCGTGGCCGTGCCACCCATCACTTCCATGACCACGTACGGGCCGCCGCCGAGCAGGGCGTAATAGAGGGCCAGCGAGAAGGCACCCTGCAGGGCGTAGGCCAGGAAGTTCCGGTCGCGGAGAAGGCGCAGGCTGCCGTGCAGGAGGCCAGGCCCACCGGCCACGCCGACATGGGCCGGGCGCGTCTCCGGCAGCGACATCGCGGAAGCGGCCAGGATCAGCAGACCGGCCAGGCCGGCCGCGCCGAAGGTCGAGCGCCAGCCGAACAGATCGGTCAGCGCACCTCCCAGGATCGGGCTGATCATCGGCGCCACCACCATGGCCGTGGTCACGACGGCGATCATCGAGGCCGCATCCTCGGGCCCGTGCCGGTCGCGGATCATCGCCCGCACGATCACCATCCCGGCGGCACCTCCGGCCGCCTGGACCACCCGAGCCACCACCAGCATGACGATCGAGCTGGCCAGGACGGACCCGATGCTGCCGACCAGGAAGACGACCAGGCCGATCAGCACGGCGGGGCGCCGGCCGATCCGGTCCGAAAGCGGCCCGAACAGGAGCGTGGCGACCGCAATCGACAGGGTCGAGAGCGACAAGGTGAGCTGCGCCAATGCGCTGCTGACCATGAAGTGGGACTGGATGGCCGGGATCGCCGGCAGGAAGATCTGCAGGGCCGCCGGCCCCAGCCCGGTCAGGACCACGAGCAGCGCCAGGAACCCACGCCCGTCGGCTGGCGCCTTCATCACGTTCACCCTTCCGCTCAGCCCGTTTGGCGGGCACGGATGGATGGAGCGGCGGCCATTTGGCAAGAGCGTCGCGCAGGCATCGGCCGGGGAGATCCGTGTTGCAGTCCTTCGATCTGGTGATCCGCGGCGGTTCGGTCGCCACGCCGGGCGGCGTCGTCGCCGCCGATGTCGGGGTGACCGCCGGCAGGATCGCGGCCATCGGCGCGCTGACGGCGCATCCTGCCGCCGAGACGCTGGACGCCAGCGGCCTGCACGTCCTGCCGGGCGTCATCGACAGCCAGGTGCATTTCCGCGAGCCGGGCCTCGAGCACAAGGAAGACCTGGCGTCGGGCAGCGAGGCGGCGGTGCTGGGCGGGGTCACCACCGTGTTCGAGATGCCCAACACGCAGCCGGCCACCACCGACGCCGCCGCCCTGGCCGACAAGCTGCGCCGGGCCGAGGGGCGGATGCACTGCGACCACGCCTTCTATGTCGGGGCGACGGCCGCGAACATCGGCGATCTCGCCAGCCTGGAGCGGCTGCCGGGAAGTGCCGGGATCAAGATCTTCATGGGCAGTTCGACCGGCTCGCTGCTGGTGGAGGACGATGGGGCCCTGGCGGACGTCCTGCGCTCGGGGCAGCGCCGGGTCGCGGTGCATGCCGAGCACGAGCCGCGGCTGCGGGAACGCAAGGCATTGGCCGAAGCGTCGGGCCAGGCGGAGTTCCATCCGACGTGGCGCGACGTGGAGACCGCGGTCACGGCCACCACGCGGCTGCTGCGCGCTGCCGGCACGACCGGGCGCCGCGTCCATGTGCTGCACGTGACGACCGCCGAGGAAATCGAGCTGCTGGCAGCGGCCCGCGACATCGCGACAGTGGAGGTGACGCCGCATCACCTGACCCTGGAGGCGCCGGACTGCTACCGGCGGCTCGGCACGCGGGCACAGATGAACCCGCCGGTGCGCGATGGGCGACACAAGGCGGCGCTATGGCAGGCGATCGCCGACGGCGTGGTCGACGTGCTGGGCTCGGACCACGCGCCGCATACGCTGGAGGAGAAGAGCAAGCCCTACCCGGCCAGCCCGTCCGGGATGACGGGCGTGCAGACCCTGCTGCCCTTGATGCTCGACCATGTCGCCCAGGGAAGGCTCACGCTGGAGCGGCTGGTCGACCTGACGGCGCACGGGCCGCAGCGGATCTTCCAGCTGGCCGGCAAGGGCCGCATCATGCGCGGCTACGATGCGGACCTCGTCCTGGTCGACCTTGGGGCACGCTGGCGGATCGACCGGTCCTGGCTGCGCTCGCGCGCGGGCTGGAGTCCCTACGAGGATGTCGAGGTGACGGGGCGCCCGGTCGCCACGCTGCTGCGCGGGCAGGTGGTGGCACGGGACGGCGCCCTGGTCGGCGAGCCGTTGGGCAAGCCTGCCCGGTTCGCGGAAACCCTGCTGACCTGACCGCCGGCCTGATCAGGAGGTCTTGCGCTTGGGCAGGACGTCCTTGAGCATCGCAGCCCCGCTGCCGAGCCGGCCGATCAGCCGGTCCCAGTCGACCGCATCGGGATCCCGCGCCACCTCCATCACCGGCCGATCATCCAAGGCGATGTCGGCCGAGACTTCCTCGCGGGTCAGCAGGCCGTCGCCATCCACGTCGTAGCTGGCGAACAGTTCGTCGATGCCGACATAGTCGATGGCGAGCAGGGTCACGACTGCACCGCGCTTGTCCGCCGGATGCAGCTCGCCGGAATGGGCCAGCACCCACTGGCGCGCATGGTCGCGCATGATCTCGGCTTCGGCCAGATCCAGCGCTCCGTCGCGGTTGTTGTCCGCGAAGCGGAAGATGCGCTCGAAGCAGGCACTCGACGCCGCCGACGCGCAGGCCGAGCCGGTTTCCCGCACGAACCGGTCGAAGGCGGCAGGCGTGGGCGTGGCTGCATCGACTGCGCCCGCGAGCGGCAGGAGGAGGAACGAAGCGGCGATCATGAGCTTGTTCATGTGCCCGAGCCTAGCAGGAACCTGCCACCGCCTTCAGCTGGTAGATGAGCTCCAATGCCGCCTTTGGCGCCAGCGTGTCCGGATCGACACTATCCAGGATGCGACGCAGCTCCCGACCGGCATCATCGGCCTGCTGCACCTCCCCCTGCATGTCGCTCGGCTCCTCCTCGTGCTCCAGGAGCGCCAGGAGCGGCAGGTCCTGCGCCAGCCGGGCCGCGGTGCCCTTCGCCTCGTTCCTCTCCAGCTTGCCCAGGATCTCGCGGGCGCGGCGCAGCACGGGCTTGGGCAGGCCGGCCAGGGCCGCGACATGGATCCCGTAGGAGCTTTCCGCGGCACCCCGGCCGATCTCGTGCAGGAACACGATGCTGCCCTGCCACTCCTTCACCTTCACCCGCTGCAGCGCCAGCCGGGGCAGGCTCGCCGCCAGATGGGTCAGCTCGTGGTAATGGGTGGCGAACAGGCCCCGGCAGCGGATCTTGTCGTGGAGATGCTCGACCACCGCCCAGGCGATCGAGAGGCCGTCCCAGGTCGAGGTGCCACGGCCGATCTCATCCAGGACCACGAGGCTCCGCTCGGTGGCCCGTGCCAGGATCGTGGAGGTCTCCAGCATCTCCACCATGAAGGTGGAACGCCCGCGCGCCAGATCATCGGCAGCGCCCACGCGGGAGAACAGGCGATCGACCAGACCGATGCGGGCTTCCTGGGCCGGCACGAACGAGCCGGCCTGAGCCAGGACTGCGATCAGCGCGTTCTGGCGGAGGAACGTGCTCTTGCCCGCCATGTTCGGACCGGTCAGGAGCCAGAGCCGCTGCTCGGGCGCCAGGTCGCAGTCGTTCGCCACGAACGGCTGGCCCGCCGCGGCCAGCGCCGCCTCCACGACCGGGTGGCGGCCACCGCGCACGAGGAAGACGGGTTCCTCGACCAGTTCCGGCCGGACCCAGTTGCGCTCGCGCGCCAGCTCCGCCAGGCCAGCCGCCACGTCGAGTTCGGCCAGCGCCTCGGCGGCAAGGCGCAGAGCGGGGGCGTGATCCAGCGCCTGCGCGCAGAGCGCGGCGAAGATCGCCCGCTCGCGGGCCTGGGCACCGTCGGCGGCCTCGCCCAGTGCCCGCTCCAGGGCCTGGAGCTCCACGGTGGTGTAGCGCATGGCGCCAGACAGGCCCTGCCGGCGGACGAAGTCGGGCGGCACCTTGCCGTCCTGCGCGGTCGGCACCTCGACATACCAGCCGAGCATCCCGTTATGCCGGACCTTCAGGTTGCCGATGCCGGTGTCCTCGCGCAGGCGGCGCTCGAAGACCTCCAGGTGGGCACGACCGGCGTCGCGCATGGAGACGAGCCGGTCGTACTCGGCATCCACCCCAGGGCGGAGCAGGCTGCCATCCTCGACGCGCAGCGGTGCCGGCTCCGCCAGGGTTTCCAGGATGGAGCGGGCGAGCGGCTCCAGGCCGGTGAGCTGCGGGAGCAGGCCTGCCAGCGGCGACGGCGTGTCGCCCAGCTCCAGCGCGATCCGGCCGGCCCGATCCGCGGCATCCCCCAGCGAGCGGAGATCGCGCGGGCCGCCGCGCTCAGCCGCAAGCCGCGCCAGCGGCCGCTCCGGGTCGGACATGCCCGCCAGGATCGCGCGCAGCCTCGCACGCAGGCGGTCATCGTCGGCCAGGAACGAGACCTTGTCGGCGCGCGGGCGGATCAGCTCCAGCCGGGCCGCCGGCTCCGCGATCCGCCGGGCGAGCAGGCGGGCGCCGATGGCGCTGGTAGTCCGGTCCACGACCGCCAGCAGCGACCCCGCCCGCTCGCCGTCGGGACCGCGCATGAGTTCCAGCGAACGCCTTGTCGCCGGGTCGATCTGGAGCAGCGTCGCGTCGTCGATCCGCACGGGTTCGTGAAGGTGAAAGCTGCCGGATTTCTGGGTGAGCTCCAGGTAGTCGACCAGGGCGCCGGCCGCACCCGTCTCGGCCGGCTCGAACGCGCCGAACGGTGCCAGGTCCGCCACGCCGAAGCGCAGCTTCAGCCGCCTGGTGCCGGCCGCGGGGTCGAACCGGACCGCGGGCAAGGGTGTCAGCCGCTCGGCGAGGTCACGCAGCTGGGTGGCGAACCCGTCTTCCTGGAGCCGCTCGGCCGGGACCAGCAGTTCGGCAGGGGCCAGGCGGGCCAGGGCCGCGGCCAGCGCCTCCTTGGGCAGCGCCTCCATCTCGAGGCGCCCGGTCGACAGGTCGACCCGTGCGATCGCACCGCGATTGCCCTGGATAGTGACCGCTGCCAGCCAGTTGTGCTGCAACGGGTCGAGGAGCGCGTCCTCCGTGAGCGTGCCGGGCGTCACCAGGCGGATGATGTCGCGCTCGACCAGCGTCTTGCCCGCGCGCTTGCGGGCCTCGGCCGGGTCCTCGACCTGCTCGCAGACCGCGACCTTGAAGCCCTTGCGGATCGCCCGGTGCAGGTAGGTCTCGACCGCGTGGACCGGCACCCCGCACATGGGCACCTCCTGGCCCCGATCGCGGCCGCGCTTGGTCAGCGACACTTCCAGGACCGGTGCCGCCGCCACCGCGTCCTCGAAGAACAGCTCGTAGAAGTCGCCCATGCGGAAGAACAGGAGCGCTTCTGGGTGAGCCTCCTTCAGGCGTCGCCACTGCGCGATCATCGGGGTCGACGCCTCGTCGTCCCGCACCCTCAGCTCCCATGTTCTGGACCGGCACGCCGCCCATGCGGATCTCGCCCGGCGCGGAAGCTGGCAGGAACTTTTCCAGCGGTCCAGCACGCAACGGCACAGTCGCCATGGGGTTATCGCGCTTTAGTTGATGAACACTTGCAAGTCTGACGCGCTGCGTTAGTGTCGGTGCCTTGGCGCTGCATGGGCGGGCGTGGCAGGCGATGACCCAGAACCATCATTCCACCGATGCCTGGCTTTCGGCCGAGCTGACCGCCGACGGGCCGGCCGCCGCCGAGGAGGCCCGCCAGCTCTTCACCCGGCTGGAGTACCTGACCTGGCCGGACCGGGCACGGCAGCTGGACCGATTCTTCTGGACGCGCGCCAACGAGCAGCTGGGCCAGGAGGAGATCACCATGGTGATCAACCGCCAGGTGCTGGGCCAGGCCCAGGCCAAGGCGGTCGCCGCCTATGTCCACCATGTCAAATGCGTCCTGACGGCCGCCCTGATGGAGTTGGACGAGCGGGCCGTCGTGGAGTCGGCTTGGCAGGGGCTGACCTGGCTCCTGAGCCGCCGCGCCCATGAGCACGAGGCGGCATCGACTTGGCTGCGCTCGGTGGATCCGGGCGCGCTGCGGGGCCACCTGTCGGCGCTACCGGGGTTCGCCTTCCTCATCCTGGCCGCCACCCAGGATGACTCCGTCGAAAGCTTCCTGGCGCGCGATGCCTTCTGGGACGCCATGCTCGGGCAGACCCGGGAGCATGGCGGGGATCATGCCGGCCGGTTCGCCTGATCCGTTCCCTGCCAGCAGGCGCACGCGCGCGCGTGCGGCACGACCGTCGGCATCCACCACCATGATCTCGTTCCAGCCAGGGCCCGGCGACCGCCAGACCGTTTCGCGCCGTCGCGTGGCACCGGCGGCGAGCGGCGCTCCCTCGACATACCAACGATAGGGCAGCCGGCCACCGGCCGCTCGCAGCGGCACCGCGTCCGCCCGGCCCGCCTCCAGCACGCTGGCATCCGCCGGAAATTCCAGCCGCAAGGGCGGCCCGGCATCGGGCTGGCCCGCGAGCTGGTCCAGCCGCGCCAAGGCGGCGGGCGGGTCACCCAGAAACGGGCTGTCGGCCGGTGCCGGCGGCAACGGTGCCGGTTCGACGAGATCGAAGATCGCCGCCAGGATGGGGGCGGCACCGCCCAGGCCGCTGCAGGCACGCGCACAAGGGGCCGCATCGGAACGCCCCACCCACACGCCGGCGGCATGGCGTCCGTCGAAGCCGATGGCCCAGCCATCCTTAAAGCGGAACGACGTGCCGGTCTTGTAGGCGAGCACCCGGTCCGGCCGGGCACCGATCGGCCGTGGAACCTGCGCCAGGATCGACCGGAGCGCTGCCGCTGCCGCCGGCGTGAGCAGGGGCCGGTCCGACGGCACGGTCTGGCCAGGCATCATGCGAGGCTGGCGCACCTGCCCGTCGCCTGCGATCGCGCCATAGGCCGCCACCAGCTGGACCAGCGAGGTGCCGACGCCGCCCAGGATGACCGGCAGCCCGGCCGGCCGGCGCGGGTCCAGCTGCAGATCCAGACCAGCATCGGCGAGCCCCTGCACGAAGCCCACCGGTCCCAGCCGGTCCAGCACGGTCACGGCGGGCAGGTTCAGCGAGCGCTGCAGGGCCGCGGTGACGGTCGTCTCGCCGGAGAAGCCATCGTCGAAATTGTCGGGTGCATAGTCCGCAAACCGCCTGGGCTCGTCCCGCACGATGCTGCGCGGGTGGGCCTGGAAGCGATCGAACGCCAGGCCGTAGACGAAGGGCTTCAAGGTCGAGCCGGGCGAGCGGATCGCCCTGGCATGGTCGACCATGCCGTGGCGGGCGTGATCGGCATAGGCGGCCGAGCCCGCCCATGCACGGACCTTGCCGGTGGCATGCTCGATCACGACGACCGCCACGTTGACGGGTGCCGCCAGCGTGGCGGCCCTGGCCCGCAGCAGGCGCTCCACGCCCTCCTGGAGAGGCCGGTCCAGCGTCGTCACCAAGGGGTCGGCAGCGGCGGCGGGGCGGCGGGCCAGCAGTTGCTCGGCCAGATGCGGGGCCAGCATGGGCAGGCGCCGGCGCTTTGTTGGCACCGGCATGGCGGTCGCGGCGGCGGCCGTGTCGGCATCGATGGCACCACGCGCTGCCAGGCGCCGGATCAGCCGGTCCCGCGCGATCCGCGCCCGCTCGGGATGACGGTCGGGGCGCAGCTGCTCGGGCGCGCGCGGCAAGGCCACCAGCAGGGCCATCTCGGCCGGTGCCAGCTCGGCCGGCTCGCGGCCAAACCAGGCGAGCGATGCCACGCGCACGCCCTCCAGGTTGCCGCCGAAGGGAGCCAGCGTCAGCCACATCGCGAGGACGTCATCGCGGTCGTGGCGCAGCCCGAGCTGCAGGGCGCGGAAGATCTCCACCAGCTTGGCCGAAAGGGTGCGCGGCTGCGGGTCCAGGAGCTTGGCCACCTGCATGGTGAGCGTGGACCCGCCCGAGACCACCCTGCCCCTGGCCAGCCACTGCAGGCCGGCGCGGACCAGCGCCAGCGGGTCGATGCCGGGATGAAGGAAGAAGCGCCGGTCCTCCGCGGCGACCAGCATGTCCAGGAACAAAGGCGGGACCTGGTCGGCGCGGGTCATAAGCCGCCAGCTTCCGTCCCCGCTGGGAAAGGCCCGCAGCCAGGCCCCGTCCTCGGCCACGACGAGTGGCGAGCGGTCGTGGAACCGGGCAAGCGGCAGCGGGAACAGCCGGTCGAGAAGGAGGCCCACGGCGGCACCGGCGATCAGCACCGCCAGCAGCCCGGCCAGGATCAGGCCCGGCCACAACCTCGGCATGATCGCCCGCAGCCGGCCGGCGGTCACCTTGCCACGACCTCCAGCCTTCCCTTCGCCGTCCGGGCGAAGCTCGCCGGGTCGTACATGTCCTCCACCCTGGAGGAAGGCCAGACGAAGCGGCCGGGCGTGGTCGCCCGTGCGACATAGGCCAGGCGGAAGCGGTCCGACCAGCCGTCCAGGGCCACGGCGAAGCGATCGTCCCGCGAGACCCGGGCCACCGGCGATGTCAGGTCGCCCAGCCAAGAAAGCTCGTCGGTCTGCTGTGCTCCTTCCAGCCGCAGCGGCTCGATCTCCAGCCCCGCCGGCAGCAGGTCGACCAGCAGGGCCTCGCGGTCGCCCGGCTGTACGACCTGCCCTTCCAGCAGCACCACGACCCGCTCCCCCTGTTGAAGGGCGATGGTGCCATCTACGTCGCGCCGCTGCGGGACCGGGCGGCCGTCCATGCGCAGCACCGTCCGCCTGAGCGCGAAGCCTTCGGCGGCTGGCGGCTGCGCTTCCACGGGCAGGCCATAGACCGTGATCGTGCGGTAGAGCGGCTGGTCGCCCCGGTTCTCGATGCGAAGCGGCGGCATGCCCGGGGACAGGTCGCGCACGAGACGGAGCGGTCCGGCTTGAGATGGCCGCGACGCGCCATCCACCGCCAGCTCGACCGGCCCGCCACGCCCGGCCAGGAGGCTGGCGCCCGCGCGCAGGAGCCAGGCCTGGGTCTGGGTGTCGAGCGTGCCGGGATCGCCATAGGCAGCGGCGATCTGCGAGACGCGCCGCTCCTGCTCGTCCGAAGCGATCAGGTCGCTTTCCACCAGGAGGGACAGGCTGCCGGCAGCATCGCGCAGCTCGTTGCCATAGTCCAACAGCGCGGCACTCGTATCGCGCACCCCGTCCAGGCTCGCCGCCACGCGCTCGGCCCGCGGGCGATCGCCGGACAGGGCGAGAGCCGAAGCCAGCTGCGCACGGGCCAGGTCGCTCGGCAGGCTCGTGAGATAGCGCCCCTCGAGCCAGCGCAGGCTCGCCACGTCCAGCCGCCCCATCCGCGCCAGCACATAGGCCGCATAGGCCCGGGCCTGCAGGCCCGGCGGGCTGGCATCGTCGCTGGAGAATGCGACGGCCAGCCGGTCGGCCAGCCGGTCCAGCGGCCGGCCCGGCACGTGCACGCCCTGCTCGCGCGCGCGGAGCAGGAAATCCCCGACATAGGCGGACAGCCAGGTCTCGACCGGCGAGGTCGGCGACCATAGGCCGAAGGCGCCCCCGGCATTCTGCAGGTCGATCAGGCGCCGCACGCTGTCGGCAAGCCCGACCGTGGCCGCCGCCGGCTCCGGCCCCAGGCCCAGCGCGTCGCGCAGGCTGCGGGCGGCCAGCAGCGGTGCCGCCTTGCTGACGGTCTGCTCGACGCAGCCATAGGGATAATCCGACAGGCTCTCGACCAGACGGGCCAGGCCCAGCTCCGGCAGCGGGCCGACCGACACCTCGACCTTGACCGTTCCGGGCAGGAAGCCTGCCGCCAGCGCCTCGTCGATCACCAGGGACTGGCCGGGTCCGAGGTCGCCGACGGTCCGCTCGGCCTGGTGAGGCCAGGGGCTGCGCACGGCCAGCGGAAAGCCCTGGCGGACCGTTGTTCCGTCCGGTGCGGTCAGCTTCATCTGGGCGCCTGCCGTGCCGGGTGCCTCGCCGGCCCGGGCGGTCAGCGAGCGGCGTGCTGCCTTGCCGGGTGCCAAGTCCAGCGGCAGGGGACGGGCGGGCTCGATGGTGAGCGGCCCGGCGGTCGCGACCTCGGCGGACCACAGGCCGGTCGGTCCATCCACATGGTGGGCATCCAGCGTGAGCTGCGCCTCGTCGCCGGTGGCAAGGAACCGGGGCCGGGTCAGCTCGGCGACGATCGGGCCGCGCACGATGCTCTTCGCACCGGCACGACCCATCCGCTTGGCACTCCAGACAAGTGCCGCGACATCGACGCGACCGGCGAAATCGGGCATGGCGAAGGTAGCGGTGGCCGTGCCGTCGCCGGCCAGCCGGAGCGGGCCTTGGGCCAGGCTGACGATCCGGTAGGAGCGGACCTCGTTGCCGGCGAACTGTAGCGACATCCGCGCATCGCCACCCGACACGACCCGCCCGCGCACGCCGTCAGGATCGATCAGGCGGCCATAGACGTCCCTGAGTGCCACGCCCAGCGCGCGCTGGCCCAGGAAATAGCCTGCGGGATCGGCGGGCTGGAAACCCGTCAGCCGCAGGACCGCGTCGTCGACCACGGCCAGGGCGACAAAGGCGGGCTCGTCCGCCGCCAGGCCCTGCACCTTGACCGTCACCGGCAGCGGGCCTTCCGGCCGGACTACGGCCGGCACGTCCAGCGCCACGTCCAGCCGGCGCTCCGCCACCGGCCCGGGCAGATGGCTCACGCCCAAGGCACGCGCCGGCAGCCGGGGATGGGCCGCGCCCGGCGCGGCCAGCGCTGTCGCGAGCACGTAGATGCCGCCGGGATCGACCGTGGTCGGGGGCAAGGTGACGAGCCCGCCTTCCGGGCCGAGCTCGGCTTCCACGCGGGCGCGCAGGCGACGGTCCGCCAGCGCCACGATGACGCGCGAGCGGTAGGGCGGGCGCACGAAGACCTGGATCGGGTCTTGGCCGCTCGCGGCCCTGGCCTGATCGACCGGCCGCACCTCGACCTGGTCCGGCCGCTCTTCGCCATCCGCAGCCGACCACCAGCCGGCACTGAACCGGATGCTCGCGGCAGCGATGCTGCCTGCTTCCGCCACCTCCATGCGGTAGCGTCCGCTCGCGACCGGCTGGTCCAGGGCCACGGTGCCGTCGGGACCGCTGCGCAGGCTGCCCGAATCGAGCAGCCGGTCGGTCACGACCGTCTCGACGCTCCAGTCGGTCCCCTGGCGTACCCAGAGATAGTCCACGTCCTCCTGGAAGAGCCGCCAGTCGAGCGGGATGTCGCCGCGCGGGCGGCCGCGGTCGTCCATGGCGCCGAAACGAAACGACGCCGTCCCGTTCTCCGGCAGGCCGCCGTCGAAGGCAGGCAGCAGCGCCACATGGCCTTGCGGCGCATCGACCGCCAGCACGCGCTCGGCGCTGACGGGCCGCCCGTCGACATCGCTCACCTGCACGCTCACCACCGCTTCCAGCGGCTGGCCGGCCTTGGGTTGCCCGATATCGACGGGGAAGATCGCCTTGCCCGATGCATCCGTCTGCAGGCTGGCCAGGACGCGGCGCTCGGGCAGGAAGGGCTCCTCCTCCAGCCCGAACCGCCAGCCCTTCCATGCGGCAAACGACGCTTGCGCGGCGCGCACGACCAGGTCCGCCGTGGCAGGCAGGTCCGCGCCGGGGGCGCCGAACAGGTAGTCCGCGGAAGCGACGACCTCTACCGGCTGCCCCGGTGCGATCCGGTTGGGCCCTGCCAGCGAGACCTCCAGCCGCGGCGGGACGATGTCGTCGACGGCAAAGGCGACGCGCCCGATCGCCGGGGCGCCATCGCCCACATGCGCGGTGACCGTCCATGTGCCGGGAAAGGCGCCCGCCGCCAGGGGCAGGTCGACGAGGGCACCACCGGCATCCTTCGGGTCGACGCGCACCCGGTCGACCTCGACCTGGTCGGGACGGGAGACCACCAGCACCAGCGGCTGGCCGGGCACGGCCTGGGCAGTGCGGTCGCGCAGCATCACGCCCAGATGCACGGTCTCGCCCGGGCGGTAGATGCCCCGCTCCGTCCAGAGGAAGGCATCCAGGGCACCCGGCGGCGTGCGCCCCTCCACGCCCCGGTCGGTCAGGTCGAGGCCGGCCCGCTCGAGGTCCAGCCAGATGAAGTCGCCGTCGCCGCCATAGGCGAACAGGGCCTGCGGGGCATCGCCGCCCTGCCCCCGCAGGTCGCCCGCCGTGAACTGCGCAAAGCCGTCCGGGCCCGTCGTCGCCCGTGCGATCGCGCGGTTGCTGCGCGTCATCAGGACGAGGTCGCGCCCGCCCAGCGGCCGGCCATCGGCAAGGCTGGCGGCATGGACGAGGAGGCCGTCATCGCCCTGCCAGGTGAACAGGCCGGTGTCGGTCAGCGCGAACCACCGGGTCGGCAGGCTCTGCCAGTCCTCGGGCGCCGCGTCGGCCGGCCGTGCCACCGCGACATAGACGCCGGGCGTGCGCTCGCCGAGCATCCCCGCCAGCGGCACGGCCGTGGTGACCTCGCGGTTCAGTTCCTGCTCGACCAGCACCTCGCCGGCGAACAGCCGACGGCCCGTCCGCTCGCGCAGCTGCTGCATGTCCCAGCCGCTCTGCTGCCAGCCGAGTGCTCCCTGGGCGATCCGCTCGACGAGGCTGCGGTCGGTGACCTGGAACAGCTCCAGGTGGATCCGCGGGACGTTCACGCTGGTGACCGGCAGCACCGGGTCGGCCGAGAGCGGCAACACGTCGCCGCGCCCGCGGAAGCTGACCGCAGGTGCCTGGTCGGGAATGGCGGCGTCGAACTCCGCCGTGGCCGCCAGCTGCGAGCCGTCCGCGGCCGCCAGCCCGGCCCTGACCAGGATGTGGTAGCGGCTGCCATGGGCAAGGCCGCCCACGCAGAGCCGCTCGCCGCGTGCGGACAGGGCACGGTCCCCGCCAGGGTCAACCTGGACGAAGGAGCGGAGGTCCAGGTCGGAAAGCTCGGCCAGTGGGCGGTCGAAGGTGACGCAGGCTTCCGGCGACGCACGCTCGGCCGACACGTCGATTCCGGTGGCCTCGATCGCGCCGGTCGCGGGCTGGTCGGACGACTGGCCGAGAACGGCCGGCGCGCCGAGCCAGATCCCGGCGATCAGCGTCATCACAAGGAACAAGGACGCCTGGCGCATGTCGCGGTTCTCGCGCTCCGTCGGTCGGGAATTCCAGCCCACCATGGCGGTGATCGTGGACCGAAAGGCCCGCTTCGTTCAACTACAGCCCACCGTGAACGGCGTCGCACACCAAGAAGACCGACGGGGTGCGGCAATCGACCGACAGCTGCGGGCAGGAGGAAACGAACGTGCAGGACAGTCCGTTGGAGCCGATCCACCGTGCGGTGGTGGCCGAGGAGTGGCTCGACTATAACGGCCACCTGAACGAGGCCTACTACGTCCTGATCTTCAGCCATGCGACCGACGCGCTCATCGACCTGATCGGGATGGACGACGGCTGGCGCCGGCAGAACCTGATGACGGTCTACACGCTGGAGACGCATGTGCGCTATCTCCACGAGGTCGGCACCGGGGCGGCCGTGAGGGTCAGCTGTCGCCTGCTCGAACTGGACCACAAGCGCCTGCGCCTGTTCCACAGCATGCTCCGCGACGATGACGGGACGCTGCTGGCCACGGCGGAAATGCTGCTGGTGCATATCGACCAGCGTGGCCCACGCTCGGCCGCATGGACGGACCCTGTGCACGCGCGACTGAACGAGCTTTTGGCCTGCCGCGCGGGAGAACCCTGGCCCGACGGCGCTGGCCGATCGATCGTGTTGACCCGGCCGAACAAGGGCAGCTAGCAGATTGCCATCCGCGACGGGGGCACCACCATGCAATATTGGACTCCGGCCAGCCGACACCGTCTCCGATGAGTGAAAAGACCGTGCCGTCCGGCCAGAGCCCTTGCATCGCACGTGAACAATTAGCCAAGGGCCCGACAGTATTGAGCAATCGCCGTTCATGTCGTCAGCGATCTGCAATTCCACACATAAATCATGCTTGAATTTCTGTCACCTGCACCACCACCCACCCAGTTGATCACAAATGCGTGATTCAATGGAACCTTAGCCTCGTCTGGCCCATGGCGATGTCGTCCGAAAGATGTTTGCACCAGTCGTGAAGTCGCGAGGTGACCTGTGCCTTGTCAGCTGCCAGGAATGTGCAGCTAGGATCGCCACAGGATCGAGAGGCCGAAGGACTCATGACCGTCACCGCGAACAGTGCAGGCACCGTGAAGATTGGCGGTGAGCTGGAAGTCGCCCGCATCGGGTTCGGCGCCATGCGCCTGACCGGCCAGCCCGGCAACTGGGGGCCCTACCCCGACCACGAGCACGGCATCGCGGTGCTGCGGCGGGCGGTCGAGCTCGGCGTCACCCTGATCGACACCGCCCATGCCTACGGCCCCGGCTTCAACGAAGCCCTCATCGCCGACGCGCTCCATCCCTACCCCGACAATCTCGTCATCACGACCAAGTGCGGGATCGCCAAGGTCGGGCCCGGCCTCAACTACCGCGACGGTCGGCCCAAGGCGGTCCGCGCCATCCTGGAAGCCAGCCTGCTGCAGTTGCGGCGCGACCATGTCGATCTGCTCCAGCTGCACTGGGTCGACCAGGATACGCCCATCGAGGAGACGGTCGGGACGATGCATGACCTCGTGCGCGAGGGTAAGGTCCGCCATATCGGGATCTCCAACGTCACGCTCGACGAGTTCAACCGCGCCAGGGGCGCAGCACCGATCGCTTCGGTGCAGAACCGCTACAGCCTGGCCGACCTGACCCACGACCCGATCGTGGATGCCTGTACCGAGGCCGGGATCGTCTTCTTTCCCTACGGTCCGCTCGGCGCCGACGCCTCGCGCCACGGGGCGCCGCTCGCATCGGCGTCGGGCCGGCTCGCCGGTGCCGCCGCCTTGAAGCACTGTACGCCGGCCCAGCTCGCTCTCGCCTGGCTGCTGGCACGAAGCCCCATCATCCTCCCGATCCCGGGAACCACGTCTCGCCACCATCTGGAGGAGAACGTCGCGGCCGGGACGATCAGGCTCACGGCCGACGAGGTGGCGGCGCTGGCCGACTAGCAACCTGCCGTATCCATGACGAAGGCGTGCGGCACCATGGCCGCTGGACCTGTTGGATGCAGCGGGTCCGACTCGGCTGGCAAGCCCGAAGGGAACGATCTATGGCCCCAGGGAAAGCTCGCGCGTCTGGCCGCCCGGGCTATTGGAGGCAATGACGATGAACGCCCACCTGTCGGGCAAGGCCAGAACCGGGCTGCCAGGCCTGGACAACGTGCTGGGCGGCGGCCTGGCCCGGGGCCATCTCTACCTGCTCGAAGGGAATCCCGGCACCGGCAAGACGACCGTCGCGCTCCATTTCCTGATCGACGGCGCGGCCAGGGGCGAGAAGTGCCTCTACATCACCTTGTCGGAGACCGAGCGCGAGCTGAAGGCCGGTGCGACCTCTCATGGCTGGACCCTGAACGACACGATCAAGGTGTTCGAGCTCGTACCGCCCGAGAGCCTGCTGGATTCGAACCAGCAGCAGAGCCTTCTCTACTCGGCCGACCTCGAGCTGGGTGAGACCACGCGCCTGATCTTCGAGGTGGTGGAGCGGGAGCAGCCGGACCTGATCGTGCTGGACAGCCTGTCCGAGATCAGGCTGCTCGCACAAAGCTCGCTGCGCTACCGTCGCCAGATCCTGGCACTCAAGCATTATTTCGCACGCATCGGCTCCACGGTGCTGATGCTGGACGACCTGACTTCGGACACGCTGGACCGCACGGTCCACAGCATCGCGCATGGCGTGATCCGGATGGAGGAGCTTGCCCCCAACTACGGCGCCCAGCGGCGCCGCCTGCGGGTGATGAAGTATCGCGGCCAGAGCTTCCGCGGCGGCTACCACGACATGACCATCAAGACGGGTGGCGTGTTCGTCTTCCCCAGGCTCGTGGCGAGCGAGCACAGGGCATCCGTTGCCAGCAGGGTGCTCACCTGCCAGATCCCCGAACTGGACGCGTTGCTTGGCGGCGGCATCGATGCGGGCTCGAACGCCGTGCTGCTCGGGCCGGCCGGAATCGGCAAGTCGATCCTGACCCTGCAGTTCATCAGCGCTGCCATTGCGCGGGGCGAGAAGGCCGCGCTGTTCATCTTCGATGAGGAACTGGGCCTGCTGCTCAAGCGCGCCCGGAGCATCGGGATCGACCTCGCCGGCCTCAAGGAGTCCGGCCATCTTCTGATCGAGCAGGTCGACGCGGCGGAGATGTCGCCGGGCGAGTTCACCCACTGGGTTCGCGACCTCGTCTCGATCCATCAGGTGCGCACGGTCGTGATCGATGGCCTGAACGGCTACCAGGCCTCCATGCCGGACGAGAGCTTCCTCATCCTGCACCTGCACGAGCTCCTGCAGTACCTGAACCGCCAGGGCGCCGCGACCTTCCTGACAATCGCGTCCCATGGGCTGGTCGGCGAGCTTCGGGTGCCGATCGACATCACCTACATGGCCGACACGGTGATCCTCCTGCGATATTTCGAGGCGGCCGGCCGGATCCGCCGCGCCATCTCGGTGATCAAGAAGCGGGCCGGCCCTCACGAGGATACAATCAGGGAGTTCCAGATCACCACCAACGGGATCAAGATCGGCATGCCGCTGCATGGGTTCCAGGGTGTCCTTCTTGGCGCGCCAACCTATGTCGGTGACATCGAGCCGCTGCTGGAGAAAGACGAGGCGTGACCGTCTCTGAGCGAGCGCTCATTCTTGCACCCAACGGACGGGATGCAGCCTTGGCCGCAGCCCTGCTGCAGGAGGGCGGAGTCGAATCGGCCATCTGCCGTGATGTCGGCGAACTGGTGGCGGGCCTGGCGGCAGGATCCGGGCTCGCCATCGTCACCGAGGAGGCGTTGCGGACCGCAGACCTGCGCGGGCTGGCGGACTGGATCGAGCAGCAGCCCGCCTGGTCCGACTTTCCTTTCATCCTGCTCACCGAGCGGGGCGACGGGCCTGAGCGCAACCCGCTGGCGACCCGGCTGTCGAACGTGCTGGGCAATGTCATCTTCCTCGAGCGGCCGTTTCATCCGACTACCCTGATCGGGATCGTCCGCAGCGCCCTGCGCGGACGCAGGCGGCAGTACCAAGCCCGTGCGCAGATGGAGGCCATCCGCGAAAGCGAGGAGCGCCTCGGCATCGCGCTCACGGCCGGGCGGCTGGGTACCTGGGAAATCGACCTCGGCACCGGCATGCTGTCGGCCTCCGGTCAGTGCAGGATCCATTTCGGCAGGACCGAAGGCCAGGAATTCACCTGCAAGGCACTCGTGGACACCATCCACCCGGACGACCGGCCAAGGATGCAGGCCGCCGTCGAGCACTCCATCGCGACCGGGGCCGACTACATGATCGACTATCGCGTGGTCTGGCCCGACGGCAGCGTCCACTGGCTCGAGATCAAGGGCCGGCGCGTCCAGGACCGGCGGGGCTCCCGGCTGATCGGCGTGTCCAGGGACGTCACCGCCCAGAAGAAGGCCGAGGAGGACCTGGTCCGGTTCAGCGAGACGCTGGAGCAGCAGGTGCAGGAGCGCACGGCCGAACTCCATCAGAAGGAGGAGGCCCTGCGCCACATCCAGAAGATGGAGGCGATCGGCGAACTCACCGGCGGTGTCGCGCACGACTTCAACAACCTGCTGATGGCGGTGCTGGGCAATCTGGAGCTGCTGCAGCGAAGGATCCCCGACGACCCCCTGCTGCATCGCTACCTCGACGGTGCCCTGCAGGGCGCCAGGCGCGGTGCCGCCCTGACCCAACGCCTGCTGGCGTTCGCGCGCCGCCAGGACCTGAAGCCCGAGCCAGTCGACCTGATCCGCCTGATCGAGGATATCCAGCCGCTGATCGAGCGCTCGCTCGGTCCGTTGATCCTCCTGGACATCGAACTGCCGCGCAGCCTGCCGCCGGCGGTGGTGGATGCCAACCAGCTGGAGCTGGCCATCCTGAACCTGACGGTGAATGCGCGCGACGCCATGCCAAACGGCGGCCACCTCACCATCTCGCTGGACCAGGCCATACCGCCCAGCGGGCTGGGCCTCGGCCGCCAGCCTTTTCTGCGCCTGTGCATCACCGACACCGGCAACGGCATGGACGAGGCCACGCTGGAACGGGCGATAGAGCCGTTCTTCTCGACGAAGGAACGAGGCAAAGGTACCGGTCTCGGCCTTTCCATGGTACATGGCTTGGCCGTTCAGTTGGGCGGCGCCCTCGGCCTGTCGAGCAGACCGGGATCGGGGACGACGGCAGAACTCTGGCTGCCGATATCGGAGGCGTGCGTGCAACCTGCCGAATCGCGGGTCGACCATATCGAGCAAACGTCGGGCGCCACCATCCTGCTCGTGGACGATGATGCCCTGATCGCGATGAGCACGACGGATATGCTGGAGGATCTCGGCCACATCGTGCTCGATGCCTATTCGGGACGTCAGGCGCTGGAGATCCTGGAATCCGGCGTCCATGTCGATGCGATCATCACCGATCATGCCATGCCCGGCATGACCGGCGTCGAGTTCGCGATCAGGGCGCGGGAGTTGAGGCCTGCGATCCCGATCCTGCTGGCGACCGGTTATGCGGAGCTGCCCGCGGGGATGGAGATCGACCTGCCGCGCCTCGGCAAGCCCTATCAGCAGCGCGATCTGGTCGAGAAGCTGTCCAAGCTGCTGCCGGGCAAGGATCGGCCATTGGCATCCCAGACGGTCCGCACGGCCGGCACCGCCTCCTGATCATGCTCGGTCGGTGACGTCGTACGACCATGATTGAAACGAGCCGTCGATCGACGCATGCCAGCCGGCCGTTGGTGGCAGGCGATCTGGACGGAGGCGCCGGCATGCCCGCCCGCCCGTCCGGCGAAATGGCGTCGCTGGTACGAGCGTTCGACTGGTCGAGGACCGTCCTTGGGCCCATGGAATCCTGGCCCGATCGCCTGAAGGCGACGGTCGACCTGATCCTCCACGCCAGGATCCCGATGGCCCTTCTATGGGGGGCGGACGGGGTGCTGATCTACAATGACGGCTATCGGGCGATCGCGGGCGGCCGTCATCCGGCGATCCTCGGCAAGAAGTTCTCGGATGCCTGGCCCGAGCCCGCCCGCCTCAACGCCCAGATGCTGGACGTCGTCCTTGGCGGCCAGGTCCTGCACTACCGGGACCAGCACTTGGTGCTGCACCGCGAGCACGGGCCCGAGGACGGTTGGTTCGACCTTGACTACAGCCCGGTCGTCGACGCCCAGGGCGTGCCGGCCGGCGTCCTGATGGTCGTGACCGAGACGACCGATACGCTGCGTACCGAACAGCGTCTGCGGATGGCTCAGGAATCCGGCGGGATCGGGACCTTCGAATGGTACCCGGACACTGGCCGGCTGGACGTCTCCCCGGAGTTCCGGAAGATCTGGGGCTTCGGGCCGCACGTCCAGGTGACGGACCGGATGCTCATGGACCTGGTGGATCCGATCGACCTGCCACGGACGGGGCCGGCCAGGATCGATCAAGCCAATCCCCTGGAATACGCCGAGTACCGCATCCGTCGGGCCGATGACGGCGAGTTGCGCTGGATCGCCCGCCGCGGCGAAGTGATCACCGCACCCGGCGGCCAGCTTCGCTTCCTCGGCGTCTCGATCGACATCACCGACCGCAAGCAGGCCGAAGAGGCGGTGCGGACCAGCGAGGCCCGCTGGCGCGGCCTGTTCGAGCAGATGCAGGAAGGCTTCTATATCGGCGACCTGATCCGCGATGCGAGCGACATGCCCGTCGACTTTCGCTTCGTCGAGGTCAATCCGGCCTTCGAGGTGCATACCGGCCTGCCCTGGCATGCCATGATCGGAAAGAGGGTCCGGGACGTCATCCCCGGGGCGCTGGAGCACCTGCTGCCGATCTTCGCCCGGGTGGTCGAGACGGGCACGCCCGAGCAGTTCGAGGCGCAGATCCCGGCTCTGGAGGACCGCTGGTTCGAGGCACGGGCCCGGCTGGTCGGCGGCGACCGGTTCGCGGTCCTGTTCATCGACATCACCACCCGCAAGCTCATCGAGACGGCCCTGGCCGAGAGCGAGGCACGCTTTCGCTCATTGGCGCAGTCGGTCCCGAACCATGTCTGGGCGGCCGGACCGGACGGCCGGCTGGACTGGTTCAACGACCGGGTCTGCCGCTACAGCGGGATGGACGCGGCAACGCTTTCCGGCGACGGCTGGGAGTCCATCGTCCATCCCGAGGACCAGGCGACCACCACCCTGCACTGGAAGGCGGCGCTGGCTGACGGCAGTGCCTACCAGACCGAGTTCCGCCTTCGGCGCCATGACGGTGTCTATCGCTGGCACATCGCCCGGGCACTGCCAATCCGGTCGGAGGACGGGCAGATCCGCCGCTGGATCGGCACCAACACCGATATCGACGACCGAAAGTCGACCTCGGACGCCCTGGCTAGGCTGGCCGAAACCCTGGAGGAGCGGGTTGCCGAGCGAACCGCGGAGCTGACCAGGGCCCACGAGGCGCTCCGGCAGAGCCAGAAGATGGAGGCGGTCGGCCAGTTGACGGGCGGGATCGCCCATGATTTCAACAACCTGCTGCAAGGGATCGTCGGCTCGCTGGACATCGTGCAGCGCCGGCTTGGCCAGGGGCGCGTGGACGATGTCGACCGCTTCGTGAGCGGTGCCATGGCGTCTGCCAACCGTGCCGCCGCCCTTACCCACCGCCTCCTGGCGTTCTCCCGCCGCCAGCCGCTCGACCCGAAGCCGTTGCGGGCCAATCCGCTGCTGGGATCGATGGAAGACCTGCTGCGGCGGACGATCGGTATGTCCATCGACCTCGCGCTGGTAACGGCCAATGATCTCTGGGAGACGCTCTGCGATGCCAACCAGCTCGAAAGTGCGGTCCTGAACCTCGCCATCAATGCCCGTGACGCCATGCCGTCGGGCGGCAGGCTGATGGTCGAAACGAGCAATGCCTGGCTCGACGAGGAAGAGGCCGCCAGGGCGGGTGAGGTGCGGCCGGGGCCCTATGTCTGCATCGCCGTGACCGACACCGGGACCGGCATGCCGCCCGACGTGGTGGAACGCGCCTTCGACCCGTTCTTCACGACCAAGCCGATCGGCAAAGGCACCGGGCTCGGCCTGTCCATGATCTACGGATTCACCCGCCAGTCCGACGGTTTTTGCCGGATCCGTTCGGAGCCGGGCCGCGGCACCACGGTCAGCCTCTACCTGCCCCGCCATCAGTCGGCGGCCCCGGTCGAGGAGGCCGCGCCCGTCCGTCCGGTGGCACCCGAGGTCGAGGATGGCTGGACGGTGCTGGTGGTCGAGGACGACCTCACCGTTCGTGCCCTGGTGGTGGAGATCCTGCAGGAGTTGGGCTATCGCACGCTGGAGGCGAGCGACGGCCCGAGCGGGCTGCAGATCCTGGAATCGCCCGAGCGGATCGATCTCCTCCTCACCGATATCGGCCTGCCCGGGCTGAACGGCCGGCAGGTCGCCAGCGGTGCGCGTGCCTGCAGGCCGGACCTGAAGGTGCTGTTCATGACCGGCTACGCGGAGAACGCAGCGCTCGCGAACGGCTTTCTCGGACCGAACATGGCGCTGATCACCAAGCCGTTCCCCATGGACGGACTGGTCGATCGCGTCCGCAGGATCCTGAACGGCAACATGGAATGAGCCGACGTCGGCACGATCCCCACAGCGGGGGTCGCGTTCGGCGCCGACGATGTGGGGGAATGGATGAGCAGGACGATTCTCGTGACCGGTGCGGCCGGCCTGATCGGCAGGGCGGTCGTGGAACAGCTCCTGGCGCGCGGCGACGAGGTCGTCGCCATCGACCGGGCGGCCTCGGGCAGCGGCAGGAGCGCGGTCCGCGACTGCGACCTCCGCGACAGCCACCGGCTCCATGCCATCGCGGCAGCCACGCCGTTCGACGGCATCATCCACTGCGGCGCCCATTCCGGCCCGATGGTCGCGCGGGACAACCCCTACGACCTCGTGCAGGTCAACGTGGTCGGCACCGCCAACGTGCTGGAGATCGCGCGGATCTGGAGGGTCCGCCGCCTGGTGAACTGCTCATCGGTCAGTGCCTATGGCGATACGCCCTCCGGCCTGGTGACCGAGGAAGCGCCGCTGCGGCCATCCACCGTCTACGGCGCCACCAAGCTCGCCGCCGAGAAGATCGCGACGGCCTACTGGCAGGAGCATGGGGTGGATGCGGTGTCGCTGCGGCTGGCCTGGGTCTATGGCCCCAACCGCACCACCTTCTGCCTGCTCCGCCAGATGGTGGCGGACACGCTGGTCGGGCGGCCGGTCCGGCTGGCCACCGGTGGTGACGCCATGCGGCAGTACATCCATGCCGACGACGCTGCCGCCGCTCTCATCGACGCGCTGGACGCAGAGAAGCTCGGCCAGCGCGCCTATACCGTGACTGGCGACGACTTCCGCACCGTGACCGAGGCCGCGGCCCTGGTGCGCAGCGTGCTGCCCGAGGCCGACATCGAGATCGGCCCCGGGCCGGAGCCGGGCGACGACGTGCAGCACCGGTTCGATATCAGTGCTGCGCGACGCGACCTCGGCTACGAGCCGGCCGTGACGCTGGAACAGGGCATCCGCGACATGGCGGACAGGCTGCGCGGGGCCTGACCCGGCTCACGCCCGGCTGGCGAGGAAGGCGTCGATGGCCTCCGGGCCCGGCAGGCTTTCCATGCCGCCGGTGCGGGTCGCGGTGAGCGCGCCGGCGGCACAGGCCCGCCTGGCGACCTGCTCCAGCGCCGGCTTACCCTCCAGCTGGAAGTCGCGGGCGACGAGCTCGGTCAGCAGCGTGGCCATGAAGGCGTCGCCGCAGCCGATGGTGTCGACCGTCTCGACGACGAAGCCGTCGACCGCCATCGACGCGTTCGCCGTGTACAGCTCCGCCCCCTTCGGCCCCTTGGTCACCGCGGCGAACTGGAGGTCCGGATGCCAGAGCGCGCAGACCGCCTGGGCGATGTCCTCGATGCCCGTGAGCATGCGCAGCTCGTCGTCGCTCACCTTGAGGATGTTCGCCGCCTGGATGACCTCGCGCCCGGCGGCGAGCATGGCGGCCTGGTCGCCCCACAGGTGCACCCGCAGGTTCGGATCCGCCGAGATGCGGATGCCCTTCTCCTTCGCGAAGGCCATCCCGTGGCGCTGGGCGCTGGCCGAGGTCGGCTGGGCCAGGAACAGGCTGCCGACATGGAAGACCTTCGTAGCGCGCAGGATGTCCTGGTCCAGGTCGTCCGGCGACAGGTCGGAATCCGCGCAGCCATCCCGATAGAAGAAGAAGTCGCGGTCCCCTTCCGGGGTCAGGGTGACGACGGCAAGGCCGGTGCGCCGCTCGCGGGTCGTGCGGATCCCGTCGATGGACACGCCGTTGCCCCGCAGCGTGTCGACCAGCATCCGGCCGAACGCCTCGTCGCCGACCTTGGTCAGCATGGCCGAGCGTCCGCCCAGGCGCGCCACGCCGACCGCGACGTTGCCGGGCGCGCCACCGGGCTTGGCGACGAACCGCATGCTGTCGTCGGCGGCAGGAAGCGGCACCAGGTCGATCAGCAGCTCGCCGATCGAGACGACATCGAAGCTGCTCATGAGATGCGCTCGCCGGTTGCCTTGTCGAACAGATGGACCACGCGCGGCTCGAAGCCGACCCCGACGCGCTGGCCGATGGCGCCGTCGAAGTCCTTGTCGGCCTTGACCGTCACGGTTGCGTCGCCGCAGCGGCAGGTGACCAGCGTGTGGTCGCCGATCAGCTCGCTGGCATAGATCTCGCCGGCCAGATGGCCGCTGCCTTCGGCAGTCAGCCGCCCGTCCTCGGGCCGGATGCCCGCCACGACCGCCTTGCCGCTGCTCGTGCTGGCTGTGCCGAAGCTGCCCGACCCGCACTCGAACCGGCCCTGCGTCAGGCTGCCTTCCAGCACGTTCATCGGCGGCGAGCCGATGAACCCGGCCACGAACAGGTTGGCCGGCCGGTTGTAGATGTTGGCCGGCGTGTCCAGTTGCTGCAACACGCCGCGTTCCAGGATCGCCACGCGGTGCGCCAGCGTCATCGCCTCGATCTGGTCGTGGGTCACGTAGATGGTGGCGATGCCCAGCTCGTGCTGCATGTGCTTGAGCTCGGCGCGCATGTGGCCGCGCAGCTTGGCGTCCAGGTTGGACAGCGGCTCGTCCATGAGGAAGGCGCTGGGTCGGCGCACGATCGCCCGGGCCAGGGCCACGCGCTGGCGCTGGCCGCCCGAGAGCTGCCGCGGGAAGCGGTCGAGCAGCTGGTCCAGCTGCACCTGCCTGGCCACGTCGCGCACGCTGCTCTCGATCTCGGCCTTCGGCCGCTTCCGGACGGCGAGCGGGTAGGCGATGTTGTCGAACACCGTCTTGTGCGGGTAGAGCGCGTAGGACTGGAAGACCATCGCGACGTCGCGGTTCTTGGGCAGCACGTTGGTGACGTCGCGCTGGCCGATCACGATCCGGCCCGAGGAAACGCTCTCCAGGCCGGCGATCATGCGCAGGGCCGTGGTCTTGCCCGAGCCGGACGCGCCCAGCAGCACCAGGAACTCGCCCGGGTTCACCTCGAGGGAGAGCGTCTTCAGCACCTCCACCTGGCCGAAGGACTTGGAGATCCGGTCGAGAACGATGGTCATGGAATGGTGCTCGTCATGACGCGTCAGCCCTTCACCGCGCCGAGCAGCAGGCCCTTGGCGATGAAGCGCTGGAGAAGAAGGGTCAGCCCGATCACCGGCAGGATCATGAGCAGGATCAGGACCGACATGTACCACCATTGCGGCCCGCGGGTGGCGTTCTGGGCGGCCACCAGGACCGGCATGGTCTGCGCATTGGCGCTGGAGAGGAAGAGGGCCAGCAGGTACTCGTTCCAGGCCAGGATCAGCACGAGCAGCCCGGTCGCCACCAGTCCCGGCCGGGCCAGCGGCAGCACGATCCCGAAGAAGATCGCAAACCGCGAAGCGCCGTCCAGCGACGCGCTCTCCTCCAGGTCCTTGGGAATGGTGACGAAGAAGTCGTACATCAGCCAGACCACGATCGGCAGGTTGACCGTCGTGTAGGTGGCGATCAGCGCCGTGCGGGTGTCCAGCAGGCTCAGGCTCTGGAACATCACGTAGATCGGCAATGCTGCCACCACCGGCGGAAGGATGCGCTGGGAGATGATCCAGAACAGGATGTCGCCATTGCCGAGCGAGGCCCGCATGGTCCGCCCGACCGCGCGCGCCAGAAGCAGGAAGATGGCCAGCGCCACCACCGCCGCGATCCACCAGGGCACGCCGAACCCGGCTACCGCCACGATCATCACCCCGCCCAGGAAGATGAAGAGCAGGATCGAGGCCAGCCTTGGCGCGAACTCCAGGCGCGAGAGCGCATAGGCGGCCATCGAGCCGATCAGCATCGCCAGCACGGTCGAGACCAGCGCCACGACGATCGAGTTCATGTACGGCCGCAGCGTGTCGTTGCCGAGGTCGTAGAAGATGTAGTGCCAGGCATGCGTCGACGGCATGAAGTCGATGTACGGCAGGTAGACCGGGCCGGCGGAGACATGGATCGGCAGCTTCAGGGACGTGATCGCGATCCAGTAGAGCGGGAACAGGACCACCAGGCTCCAGACGATCAGGGCGCCGTAGACCAGCACCGAGCCCAGCGGCGACATGGTCTCCAGCGATTTCGGCTCGGTCAGGCGCTTGAGCACGCTCATGCCCTTGCTCCCCGCATCGGCTTCACGACGAAATTGAAGAACGAGACGCAGGCGATCGTGGACAGGAAGAGGAGCATGTAGGCGACCGCGGCGGAGCCGCCGAGGTTGAGCGCCCGCCACTCGATGAAGGCGTGCAGGGTCAGCGATTCGGTCGCGATGCCAGGGCCGCCATTGGTGAGCACGTTCGGCAGGTCGATGATCTTGAAGGCCTCGATGGCACGGATCAGCACGACCGTGGCGGCCACGGGGGCGATCGACGGCCAGGTGATGTCACGGAAGATCTGCCAGCCGCTGGCGCCATCCAGCTGGGCCGCCTCGACCTCGTCGCGCGGCTGGCTCTCGATGGCGGCCAGCAGCACGATGAAGATGAACGGGATCCACTGCCAGCTGTCGCCGATCAGCACGACGAAGCGGGCGGTCCAGGCATCCGCGGACCAGGAGGTCTGGGCATAGCCCAGCCAGCGCCAGAGCGGCGCGAAGGGCCCGACCGCCGTGTCGGCCAGCATCCGGAAGGTGTAGGCGATGCCGACGGGTGTCACCATCAGCGGCACGAAGAACAGGACGCGGAAGAAGCTTCGGCCACGGATGGGCTTGGCACAGATCAGCGCCAGGCCCAGCCCGATCACGAACTGCAGGGTCACGCCGCCCACGACATAGAACAAGGTCGTCGCGATCGTGCCGAGCTGGCCGCCCTCGCCCAGGTCCAGCGCGAACATCACCGCCAGCGCCAGGGCGGTCGCGAACGTGATCAACCGTCCGATCGAGCCGACGATGCCGACCTGGCCGGAGCGCAGGTAGCGGAGGGTGCCCCATGCCACCAGGACAGCCGTGCCGGCGATGATCGCCCAGCCCAGCAGCGTGATCGTGCCGAACGTGCCCAGCAGGTGGAACTGCTGGGAGCCGGTCAGCATCTTCCTGAAGTTGAGGGTGCCGATGAAGGTCAGCGTGTAGCCGCCCGGTGCCAGCTTGAAGCGCGACAGCGCGAGATAGGCCGACGCGATCAGCGGAAAGATCGAGAATCCGAGGATCAGGACGACCGCGGGCATGATGAACAGGCGCCCCGCCTGCCGGTCGAGCCAATCCTGGATGCTTTCGCGTTCCGCCGGCGCCGCTGCCAACCCGGCGGTCGAGGTCAAGGCCATGGCCGTACTGCCCTGTCGAAGGAAGACGGGGCGCCCGTTGGACCGGACGCCCCAGCGCGGATCACTTCGCGCCGATGGTCGCCTTGTAGGCCTCGAGCTGCTCCTCGGTACCCAGTTCCTCGTTGACCTCGTTCCAGCCCTCGACCACCGTTTCCACGGTGGCGTCGACATCCAGTTCGCCGGCGAGGTAGCGAGCTACCGCCGTGTCGAGCACCACCTGCTGGTAGCGCTGGTTCTGCGGGATGCGCAGGTCCAGGATCATGTTCGGGCTGTTCAGGCTGGTCTTGATCGCGCCGAGATAGCTCTCCGCGTTCTCCTTGCCCATGCCCATCTTCTCCCAGGTCGCGACGTCCTCGAGCTGGGACATGCGGTAGGGATTGAAGCCGGTCTCGCCCTTGGTCACGTCCTGGTTGGACTGGGCGGGCTGCGAGAGGTAGGAGAAGAAGGCGTAGGCTGCGTCCTTCACCTTGGGATCGGCATTGGCGTTGATGCCGCCGCCCCAGCCGCCGAACGCCGCATAGGGCGCATGGTTCAGCCCGTCGATCGCGTGCGGACATGTGTTGGCGTCACACGCCACGAACTCGCCGGTCTCGCGGTCGATCACCTCCTTGGAGCCCGGGAGGATGGTTGCACCGACCTTGCCGGTCACCTTGCTCATCGACGGGTCGACCGACATCGAGCCGATGTCGCCCCAGTCCATCGACAGCGCACAGCGCCCGGCCACGAACATCACGCGGGTGTCGGCCACGTCCAGGTTCAGCTCATCCGGCGGGCCGTACTCGGAGGTCTTCTTGTAGACCTCCAGCGCCTTCTTGAACCCGGCATTGTCGATGAGCGGGGTCATGTCCTCGGTGTTGAAGAACACGCCTTCGCTCGTCCCCTTGGCCTGGATATAGCCGCCGGCCACCGAAGTCAGGAACCAGTAGCCCTGGGCGTTGCGCTTCTTGCCGATGCAGGAGCCGAAGTCGGGCTGGCCGTCGCCGTTCATGTCCTTGCCGTTGGCGGCCGCGGCGATGTCCAGATAGTCTTCCCAGGTCTTGGGCGGCTGCTTGCCCAGCTCTTCCAGGACATCCGTCCGATAGAAGATCATGTGGAAGTCGCCGTCGAACGTCATCATGTACGTCTTGTCAGCATACTTCTGCGAGAACTCGCGGAAGAACGGCGCGATGTCGTCCTGCGCCAGTGCCTGGTCGCCTTCCATGCGCGGGGTCAGGTCCTCCAGGAACCCGGCCGCGGCGTAGTCGACCATCCATTGCGGCGCAAAGACGGCGGCGTCGATGGAGTTGGTGCCGGTCGACCAGTCGGTCAAAAGCTTCTGGTAGATGTCCGAGAACGGCACGGTGATCACGTTCACCTTGGCACCGCTCAGCTTCTCGAACTCAGGCGCGCGCGCCTGCATCGGCCCGGAGATCGCCGGCCCGGTCTGCGTCAGGATGTTCACCGTGACGCCGTCAAACTCGGCGGCCATCGCCGGAAGTGCGGCGGCGGCCACGCCCATCATGGCGGCGCTTGCGACCCAGTTTCTCATTTTCATCTCATCCTCCCCGAAAACCAGACGAACGGACCTGCCGTCCTTGGCGACGACCTCAGCTGACGAAATTCGGATTGTCCACGATCTCGACCCGACCGTCCCTCGCGACCACGAGCTTGCGCATGCCCTTTTCCAGGATCTCGCCATATTCGTGGCCCGCATCGGGGGCACAGTGCCAGACGAAGACCAGCTTCTCGTCGCCCGTGTTGATCGAGCGATGCGCCCAGTCCGGCGGGATGAACGCGCAGATGCCCGGCTTCATCTCGACCGTCCGCACCAGACCATCCCGCGACTGCAGCAGCAGGATGCCTTCACCGGACTGGGTGTAGTAGGTCTCGCCGCATTCGCGCCGCTCGTGGAAATGGCCGCGAGTCATGAAGAACTCGTCGCCGACCCGGCCGGGCGCCATGATCGTCGTGCCGAACGCGAGGTCGCTGTCCTGGTGGCGGTAGTCCACGACCTCGTAGGCGAGCGGATCCTGTCCGGCCACCATCGCCGCGTGCGCCGCCTTGTCCCGGTAGAGCCCGGCAAGCTCGCTCAGATGCTTGGCGTAGCTGCCGGTGGCGGGCGTCACCGCTCCCGATCTTCCGTCGATGCGAACGCCCGCTGGCAGCAACATTCTCGGCCTCCGGCCAGGCGTGCCCGCCACGCCCCCTTAGCCGGGTTGTCCGGCCAAACGTCCTGTTTTTCAAGGTCGTTCTGGCCGTTGCCCCTGCCCGGCCCGGCGCCTCCGTCCAGCGGGCGCGCCGGGAGCGGGCTGCCCGGGCCGTGGCACCGGGAGCCCGCTCCTGGCGGATCGCGCGGTCAGGCAGGCAGGCGCCCGTCCGGCGTGTACTTGTCGACGGCGTTCGGCAGCTCCCGGGTCAGCCGCGACAGGAGTTCCTCACGCGAGAGGCCGGTATGCTGCATCAGCGTGGCCAGGGCATCGGGGCCGATCGCCTGTTCCAGCTGGTGCGGCGCGACTTCCTTGTTCGGGCCGGACTGGACCCAGGAATCCGCGACCTCGCCATGGCCGCTCTGCCGGAAGCGATCGACCAGGTCGCCGAGCCCGCCGCTCAGGATGCTGTCCGGATGGGTGCTGGCACCCCCGCCGCCGCCAAGCAGACCGCCAAGGCCGCCCAGCAATCCGCCGAGCCCGCCGCCACCGGTCTGCTGGGCAGCACCGGTGGACTGGCCGAAGCCGCCGCCTTGCGGGTGCGGCTGGGTGGCGCCGCCGGCAGTTCCCTGGCTGCCGCCGAACATCTCGGCAAGCTTGTCCCGGTTCTGGTAACCGGCCACGGCAAGCAGGCCCAACAGGGCCGTCATCGATGGCAGACCGCGACTCATCATGTTTCTCCTTTGGTGCCAGGTGCCTCGAACAACATGGGCCATGCGACGGAGTTCCTGACACGCGGGGCGACGGCCCTTGCCAATCCCAGCGTTGAAACTGTCATACACACTCGGTAGCGTGAGTCCGATGGGGACGTGCCGCGCGGCATGCGGGAGGTAGACGAATGCTTTTTCGCGGCAGCGCGTTGGCAGCTTCCACCGTCATGATGCTCGGGATGGGGGCAGCTCAGGGGCAGGAAGCCGTTCCGGACGCGGCACTGGTCCAGCGCGGCGAGTATCTGGCGCGGGCGGCCGACTGCATGCCCTGCCATACCGCACCGGGCGGGAAGCCATATGCGGGCGGCCTTGCCCTGAACACGCCGTTCGGCGCGCTCTATTCCGTGAACATCACCTCGGACCCGACGACCGGGATCGGCGGCTGGACTTTCGAGCAGTTCAAGGGCGCCCTGCATGATGGCATTCGCGCGGACGGCGCCTATCTTTATCCCGCCATGCCGTTCGATGCCTACACGAAGATCCCGGACGAGGACCTGAAGGCGCTTTGGGCCTACGTGCAGACGATCCCCCCGGTCGAGGCGCCGAATCCGGAGAACCAGCTGGGCTTCCCGTTCAACATCCGCATGGGCATGCTCGCCTGGCGCGAACTGTTCTTCGCGCCCGAGTACTTCCAGCCGACCGCCGGCAAGAGCGACCAGTGGAATCGCGGCGCGTACCTAGTCGAGGCGCTGGGCCACTGCTCGGACTGCCACAGCCCGCGCAACATCATGGGCGCCATCAAGGGAAAGGAGCAGTTCACCGGCTCGGAGATCGACGGCTTCTATGCGCCCGCCCTCACCTCGGCGGCCCTGGCGAAGAACTGGACCGAGGCCAGCCTCGTCACCTTCCTCAAGACCGGGTCGGCGCCCGGCAAGACAACCGTGTTCGGCCCGATGGCGGAGGTGGTGCAGCACAGCACGTCGCAGCTGACCGACGCCGACCTATCCGCCACGGTCGCCTACCTCATGGACAGTCCGCCCCCGCCAGATGCGCCCAGGCCGCAGCAGCTCTCGCCGCTGCCGGCCGACGTCTACCAGCAGGCGTCCAGGCTCTATGTCGACCAATGTGCTGGCTGCCATCAGCCGCACGGCACCGGGCTGGCCGGCTCGGTCCCGCCGCTCCAGGGCAACCCGGCCGTCACCGCGGCCGAGCCCTACAACGTGATGATGGCGGTGCTGCAGGGCCTGCCGCCCGGCGGGGCCTACGGCGCGATGCCATCCTTTGCCGGCCGGCTGTCGGACCAGCAGGTCGCCGACCTCACCAACTATGTGCGCACGAGCTGGGGCAACCCGGCCCAGCCCAACGCCACGGCGAACATGGTGGCGGCCTGGCGTGCGACCGCAGCGGTGCCGAGCTATGGCAGCGAGGCGGCCGAAGCGTTCGACTGCCCGAAGGTGGGCGGCGCACCGGGGGCAGCCGGTCCGGATGCCGATGCGGTCGCCGCCGTGACAGCCATGCTCCAGGGTGGCGACCGCAACGTGCCCGACCTGGTCGATGCCTATCGCGCGAGTGCCTCCGACGACGATCCCGCGGACGTGGTGAACGCGCTGATCTCGGCCTACTGCCCGGTGGTCGCAGGGAGCGCCGGGCCGACCTATGCCAGGAACGCCGAACTCAGCCGCTTTGCCAGGCAGGTCGCAGCCACCGTGTCGCCGCAGGCAGCCGCCGTGCCGTTCCCGAAGGTCGACATCACCTGGGCCCTGCCGGTCGGGCACACGCTGGTCAGCAGCCAGCCGACCGGCACAGCCGGCCGGCTGATCTGCCCGGCGGACGATGGCAAGCTCGTGCCGCGGCAGCTGGTGGCCGATGCCACGGGCATCCTCGGCAGCCCGGTGCTCCCGGTGAACGGCGACATGCGCAAGAGCCTGGTGAACGCGCTGCTCGCCAAGGACCCGAAAGCCGCGCCGGCCGACGCCGCCAACGCGCTGATCTCCGCCTATTGCAGGCTGGTGACCGCCGACGGCTCGACCAGCGAGGCCCAGCAGCGCGCCTGGCTGGAAGGCTTCAGCGACGAGATCATCGCCGATCTGCAGATGCAGACCGCCACGGCGCGCTGATCCGGCCCGGCCGGCGCCCGTTACACTTCCTTACGCCTGCATGGACGGGCTGCGGTTGCACCCGGCCCTGCACCGGACGATATTGCCCGTGCAAGGGACCGGTGTGGATCCGGTGCCCCATGTCTTTTCGCAGCGCTGAGGATCCCAGGCGACATGCCCTGGCGGCACGCCCCATTGGCCTACCTGGCCGGCCTCCTGGCCATCCTGTCCGCGCCGCCGGCGCTGGCCCAGGAGAGCGCGCCGTTCACCTCGCCGCAGACCACCGTCACCGTGGTCAGCGAGGCCCAGGCCATCGCACCCGGCCAGCCCTTCCGGCTGGGCCTGCGCCAGCGCATCGCGTCCGGCTGGCACACCTACTGGAGCAACCCGGGCGATGCCGGCGAGCCGCCGCAGCTCACCCTGGGCCTGCCCGAGGGCGCAAAAGCCGGCGAGCTGGTCTTTCCCGCACCGGAGCGCATCCCTTACGGCCCGCTCGTCAATTTTGGTTACGAGAACGAGGTCGTGTTCCCGATCTCGGTGACGCCGCCTGCCACGCTCGTTCCGGGCCAGACCTTCTCGGTCAAGGCCGACGGCTACTGGCTCGTCTGCGCGGAGATCTGCATTCCCGAGGAAGCGAGCTTCACGCTCGACCTTCCGATCGAGGCGACGCCGCGCCTGTCCCCTGATACGGCGCCCATGTTCGCCGCGGCCGAGGCCGCCCTGCCCCGGCCATCGCCCTGGCCGGCAACGGCGGGTTTTGCCGGCGAGGCCGGCGCCCTCCAGCTGGCCGGCGACACCTTCTCACCGGCCTCGGTCGAGGAAGCCTTCTTCTTTCCGGCCGAGTGGGGCGTCGTCGAGAACGCAGCCCCGCAGGAACTGACGGTAGGGCCGGGCACGCTCACCCTCTCGCTGGCCCGCGCCAAGGGCGAGCTGCCCGAGCGGCTGGACGGCGTCATCGCCATCACCGACCAGGCCGGCAGCCGCAGCACCTACACCGTCAGCGCGCCGTTGGGACCCGTTCCCGCCGCCGCCTCGCCGGCGCTGGGGCTCTGGCAGGCCGCCCTCTTCGCGCTGGCGGGCGGGCTCCTCTTGAACCTGATGCCCTGCGTGTTCCCGATCCTCGCGATGAAGGCGGTCGGCATCGCCGGCCTGTCCGGTGCCGAGCGCCGGACCATCCGCGGCCATGCCGTGTCGTACACGGGCGGCGTGGTCCTGTCCTTCCTGGCGCTGGGCGGCTTGCTGCTGGCCCTCAAGGCCGGCGGGATGGTCGCCGGCTGGGGTTTCCAGTTCACCTCGCCGATCTTCGTGGCCGCCATGTCCTGGCTGATGCTGGCGGTGGGCCTGAACCTTTCCGGCGTTTATGCGGTGGGCGGCCCCGCCTCGTCCGGCAGCGGGCTCGCGGCCAAGGGCGGCCATGCCGGCAGCTTCGCCACCGGTGCCCTGGCCGTCCTGGTTGCGACGCCCTGCACCGCCCCGTTCATGGCTGCCGCGATCGGCGCCGCGTTCGCGATGCCGCCGGCCGCCACGCTCGCGGTCTTCCTGGCCATGGGGATCGGCATGGCGCTGCCCTATGCGCTCCTGGCCCTGTTCCCTCATCTGGCCCGCCTGCTGCCCCGCCCCGGCAGCTGGATGGAGCGGCTCAAGCAGTTCCTGGCCTTCCCCATGTACGGGGCCGCCATCTGGCTGGTCTGGGTCCTGACGATGCAGACCGGTGCCGACGGCGTGCTGCTGGCCCTGGGCGGCGGCCTGCTGATCGCGTTTGCTGCTTGGGCCATTGGCGCCGCCCAGGCGGGCAGCGGCAGGACCGGCCTGCTCGCCAAGGCCGCGGCGGGCCTGGCGGTGCTGGGGGCCCTTGCCCTGCTCCCCCAGCTCCAGGGTGCCACCGCCGCCCCGCGCATCCCGGTGGCCGGCGCCGCCGAGCCCTGGAGCGCTGCACGCGTGAGCGAACTGCAGGCGAAGGGGCAGCCCGTCTTCGTCAACATGACAGCGGCCTGGTGCATCACCTGCAAGGTCAACGAGCGGATCGCGCTCGATACCGACGCGGTGCAGGCGGCGTTCAGGGCCGGCAATGTCGCCCTTCTCGAGGGCGACTGGACCAATGGCGACCCCGCCATCTCGGCACTCCTGAAGAGCCAGGGCCGCGAAGGCGTGCCCCTCTACCTCCTCTACTCGGCCTCCGGCGGGACCCCCACCGTCCTGCCGCAGATCCTGACGGAGAACATCGTCCTTCAGGCGATCGAGGCCACCACCCGGACGGCTGCGAGGGTGCCAGGCCAGCGCAGCAGCTGACGATCCACCGACCAGGAGTTCCCGCCATGACCGCTGCGATCACCCGCCGTTTAGCACTCCGCTCGGCCCTGCTCGCCAGCGCGGTCGTCCCGCTCCTGCCCCGTCTCGCCCACGCGGCCCCCTCGGTCGGCTCCCCGGCACCAGGGTTCGAACTCCCCGACCAGGACGGCGCCATCCACCGGCTCGCCGACTTCCGGGGCAGGATCATGGTGCTGGAGTGGACCAACCACGAGTGCCCCTATGTTCGGAAGCACTATGGCAGCGGCAACATGCAGGCCCTGCAGGCGGAAGCCACCGGCAGCGGAATCGTCTGGCTCTCGATGGCCTCGTCTCCGGAAGGCATGCAGGGCCATGTCACCGGCACCGAGGCCAGGGAACTCACCGCCAGCCGCGGCGCCAGGCCCACCGCCGTCCTGCTCGACCCGCAAAGCCAGGCCTCCCGTGCCTATGCCGCGACCACCACGCCCGAGATGTTCATCATCGGCCCGGACGGCACCCTGCTCTACATGGGCGGAATCGATTCCATCCGCTCGACCCGCCCGGCCGACATCGCCAAGGCCGAGCCCTACTTCAGGAACGCGATGCTGGACGTGCTGGCCGGACGTCCGGTCGCCAAGGCGGTGACGCAGCCCTATGGCTGCGCGGTGAAGTACGCCCCGTCCGCCTGAGGCCGAGCACGCCCCCTTCCGCATCGGCCTGATCAGCCCGCAGCTTCGATAGCCGCCATCCCGGCGGATGATGCCTGCCACCCCTGGACCGTTGGGGCCGTCGGTCCATGTTCCGCAGTCGGGCATGGTTCCGGAAACCGCCGCCACCGCGCGATGCGGCGAACGATGGCCCACGGTCGGCTGCCAGCAGGGAGCAGCAACGTAGCAGGGAGATCATCGGCTTGAACTTCGACGCTTACCTCATCCTCGTGGCGGCCCTGGGCATTGCCGTCCTCCTGTACCTGATCATCAAGGTGCGGCTGCATGCCTTCGTGGCGCTGCTCCTGGTCAGCCTGCTGGTCGCGGTCGCTGCCGGCATGCCGCTGCCCGACATCATCAAGGCCTTCGAGCGCGGGATGGGCAGCACGCTCGGCTTCGTCGCCATCGTGGTCGGCCTCGGCGCCATGTTCGGCCAGATGCTCGAAGTCTCCGGCGGCGCCCAGCGCCTCGCCACCACGCTGGTCGCCAAGTTCGGCCAGGATCGGGTGCCATGGGCGCTGGGCCTCACCGGCTTTCTCGTCTCGATTCCGGTGTTCTTCGACGTCGCCCTCGTGATCCTGGTCTCAGTGATCTACGAGCTGACCCGCAACGGCAAGCGCCCGATCCTCTATTACGGCGTGCCGCTGATCGCCGGCGGTGCCGCGACCCATGCCTTCATTCCGCCCACGCCGGGACCCATCGCGGTCGCCAACCTGCTCAACGCCGATCTCGGCCTCGTCATCCTGTTCGGCACGATCTGCGCCCTGCCGGCTATGGCAATCGCCGGTCCCTTATGGGGCAGCATCATCTCGCGCCGGATCACCCGCGGGCTGCCCGACTGGCTGGACGGTCATCGCGATCGCGGCCGGCAGCACGATCGCCAGCCACGTCAACGACAGCGGCTTCTGGGTGGTCACCCGATTCTTCGGCCTGACCGAGAAGGAGGCGCTCCAGTCCTGGACGGTCGCGACCACGCTCGTGTCCGTGGTCGGCCTCGTCATGGTCCTGATCCTGGGCGCGCTCTTCACTTAAGCGCGCTCCTCAGCCCGGCTGGCGCGATGGCCGCCGTGCCAGCCTGACCAGGTGCGTGACCCCGATCAGCACCGCCAGCAGCACGAAAGGCAGCAGGGCCAGGCGCGGTGCCGAGCCGCGCAGGCCGCCGAGATCAGCTGCCACCCCCGTCCCTGGCTCGATCAGGCCAGCCAGGGCGTGCAGTCCCAATCCTTCCAGCGCCAGCACCGCCAGGATCGCCAGGGTCAGCGGCAGGACGCTCATCATGATGCGTTTCTGTCGCGGCTGGCGGGCACGCTTGTCGCCGAACAGGAAGCGCAGCGGCATCAGGAGGGCCAGGCAGACATAGTAGAGGCCGCCCAGGCCGACGCCAGGAAGTCCCGCGATCATCAGTGTCCCTTTTCGTAGACGGTGAGCGACCGGCCCAGCACCAGCTCGCTCCAGAGAGCCCTCAGGAAGAACAGGCTGTTCACGAGCCTGAGCACCGCAAAGGACGGCAGGCTCGCCAAGGCCTTCATCGTCTCGCCACGAGGAATGGCCGCCGCCAGCACGGGCACCGCCACCACCGGCAGGTCGATCAGGTAGCCCAGCAGGAACCAGGGGCTGACGAACAGGGCCAACAGCGGCATCGCCACCAGGAAGAGGATCGACGCCACGCTCGCATCCCACAGGCCTACGGCCACGGCGCTGCGCAGATAGGAGACCTCGACGATGCCCCGCCAGTGCTGGCGGACGTTCTGGACGAAGCCGTGCGACCAGCGGCGCAACTGCTTGCTCATGAAGTTGTAGTCGCGCGGCTCGATCGGATAGCTGAGCGCTTCCGGCACGAACCGCACGCCCCGGCCCTGCTCGTGCAGGGTCCAGGTGAGGTCCATGTCCTCCGCCATGGTGCGGGTCGGCCAGCCGCCCAATGGCATCAGCACGTCGCTGCGATAGACCGAGAAGCAGCCCGACGCGATCAGCGCCTTGTCGTGCCAGTCCTGGATCCGCTTGAAGTAGGTGAAGGCGAACAGGTACTCGACATAGCGGCCCCGCTCCCAGATCGTCTCGACATGGCGCGGCAGCACGAAGCCGCAGGCCACCGCCACGCCAGGCTCATCGAACGCCGCCATGATCAGCTCGACCGCGTCCGGCGCCAGCACCGTGTCCGCGTCGATCGCCATCACATACTCGGTCGTCACCTGGGTCAGCGCGAAGTTCTGCGCGCCGGCCTTGGACCCGGTGTTCTGCGGCGGCTGGATGACGGTAGCACCGGCCTCTCGCGCGATGGCGGCCGTGTCGTCGGTCGAGCAGTCGTCGATGACGATCACCTCGGCCGGCCGTGTCGTCTGCCCCAGGAGGCTTTCCACCGTGTCGCGAATGGACGCCGCCTCGTTATAGGCGGGCACGATGATGGTGAGCCGGTCGGCACGCGAGGTGGGACCCACCTCGGTCCGCTCGGCCGGGAAGGTCGACAGCGGCGGAGCCGCAACCATGGTCATGTCGGGAGCCTTATGGGCGTGGATGCTGGATCATGCGGCGTGAGGGAGCGGCAGCGCGTCCGCCGCCTGGTTCAGCGTGTGCCGGAGCCCTTCCTCCAGGCTGGTGCGGGCCGAGATGCCCAGCATGTCGATGGCCGCTCCCGGATCGCCGAGCGACACCCTGATGTCGCCGGGACGCGGGTCGGCGTGGATCAGGCGCGGCCTGCGCCCAGCCAGGCGCCCGATCGTCCGCGCAAGCTCCAGGATGCTCACGGAGCGCCCGGTGCACACGTTGAAGACGTTGGCGCCCGAGCGCGTGCGCTCCATGGCGGCCTGCAGATGTGCCACGACATCGGCGACGAACACGAAGTCGCGGGTCTGCCCGCCATCGCCGAACAGGGTGATCGCCTCGCCCCGGCCGATCCGGTCGACGAACACGGAGATCACGCCCGAATAGGGAGAGCGCGGGTCCTGGCGCGGCCCGTAGACATTGAAGAAGCGCAGGCCGGTGGTCGGCACGCCGTGCACCGTCCAGGCCACGCGCGCATGGATCTCGCTGCCGAGCTTGTCGGCACCATAGGCCGTCAGCGGGCAGGCATGCTCGCGCTCCGACAATGGCACGGCCGGTGCATCGCCATAGACGGCGGCCGACGAGGCATAGACGACCGGCACGGATCGTCCGCCCCGGCCGCTCCGTGCAGCGTCCAGGACGTTGACGGTGCCGGTCTGGTTCACCGCATGGGTCCCCTGCCAGTCCTCGTTGGCCCGGAACACCGAAGCGATGGCGGCTAAGTGGAAGCACCCGTCCGCTTCCCGCATCAACTGCCCGACCAGCGCCGCATCCCGTACGTCGCCGATGACGACCCGGGCTGCTGCAGGTGCATGGGCGAGATGGCCCGTCGACAGGTCGTCCAGGATCGTCACGTCGTGGTCCTGCGCAACGAGCGCGTCGGACAGGTGCGAGCCGATGAAGCCGCAGCCGCCGGTAACGAGGAAGTTCGACAGTGTAGGTTACTCCGAAGGCAGCCGGATCGACCGACGGCACTTGCCCCAGTGCTTGTCACGCCTTCCGCAGGAAGACAAACTTCTCGACGAGTTTCTCAGCCTTGGACGAACAACAGCAATCCAGCAGCAAAACATGACCGCCATCATGTTCTACATTTTTCCCGGAAAATCTGGCAATCGACAGACGACTGATCAGCCGGCCTTTCTTCGGCCGGCTGAGAACACAACTGACGCGGACGTCCGAAGGACCGTCCATCCGTTCGGGATGACGGCGATCACATAGGGCAGTTGATCATTAAATGGAAATTTAAATGAACTTAATCTACCAGCGCTTTAGCGGGATCAGGATGGCCGACCGTTTCCAGGCTCACGCCTGACGTCTCGATCCGGAACAGCCAGGTCACCACTGCACCCAGCACCGAGGTTCCGGCCAGCAGGTAGAGCAGGGTCTGCGTCCCGATGTCCTCCAGCAGGATCGGGAACAGGAACGCCGTGGCCACAGCCCCGACCTTGCCGAAGGCGGCGGCGAAGCCGGCGCCCAGGCCGCGGATATGGGTCGGGAACACCTCCCCGGCGATCAGATAGGTCTGCGCGTTCGGTCCAAGATTCGTCATGAAGTTGAACAGCATGAAGCCGGCGAACAGGAGGAGCGTCTGTACCCAGCCGGCATGGTCCAGCGACAGGGACGCCAGCAGCAGGCCCGCCGCGCAGCCGACGAAGCCCAGCACCTGGAGCGGGATCCGCCCGGCCCGGTCCGCCAGCATCACCGCCGCGGCCACGCCCACGATGAGCAGGAGGTCGATCAGCGCCGCCCCCTCCACGGCCAGAAGGTCGTTGGCGACGATGTCGCTCAGATCGTGGCCATGCGTCGCGGCGTGCCCGAGCGCCATGGCCAGGATGGTGGGCGTGAAGATGCCGATCCCATAGGTGCCGAGGTCCTGCAGGAACCATGGGACCGAGGCCAGGACGGTGGCGCGCCAGTGGGAGGGCTGGAACAGGGTCTTCAGGCTGCGCGCCGAGACATGGCCGTGGCGCGCGCGGGCGAGCCGGACGACCTTCGGGTAGGGCGGCCGGCGGTCGAGCAGCCGCCTGGCCTCCTGCTCCGCCTCCTCGGTGCGGCCATGGCTGACGAGCCAGTGCGGGCTCTCGCTCACGAACAGCCGCCCCAGCGTCACGAGCAGGGCCGGAATGATCGTGACCGCATACATCCAGCGCCAGGCACCGACCCCGTCGACGTTGGAGAGGACGACATAGCCGACGGCCGTGCCGCAGAGCGCGCCCACGGCCTGGAACCCGAACGCGCCGAGGACCAAGCGGCCGCGCGCGCCGGTCGGGATGCTCTCGGAAATGACGAGGTGCGCGGTCGGGTAGTCGCAGCCCAGCGCCACGCCGACCCCGAACAGGAAGAACACCGTCCAGCCGAAGTTCGGGCTTACCGACAGCAGCATCAGGAAGAGGACGAAGATCACCATCTCGACGATGAACATGAACTTGCGGCCGAACTGGTCGGCCAGATGGCCCAGCGCCAGGGCGCCCACCAGGATTCCGAACAGGCTGGCCGCGCCCACGATGCCGTGCTGCACGCCGTTCATGTCGAACTCGTCGGCCATGAGCGGCATCGCCACGCCGGTCATGAACACGACCAGCCCCTCGAAAAACTTGCCGGCAGCCGCGAGCCACCAGATCCGCCACTGCATGGACGTCAGTGGTGCCGCCGGCAGTGCCGTGCCGTCCCGCCATTGCGGCGGCTCGTCGATATAGTCCTGGAGCGGGCGTGCCGGTGGGTCCGCGGCTGCTTCGACGGAAGGTTCGAACGGCACGGGCTCATCCTCCGGTCGACGCGAGGACCGCGCTCGGCCCTCCCCGGTGCTGAGCCATAGGGCAGCTTGTTTTTCAAGATGATGACGGTGATCAAGGGACCATGGGACCGGCGGCGCCTAGCTGGCCCGCCGCAGGTCCGCCGGCACGTGCACCTCCACCTCCGGCACCGCGTCCTCGTCCACCTTGCCGGCCAGGGCAGCGGACAGCTGCGCCTTGTCCAGTTCGCCTTCCCACCGCGCCACGACGATCGCGGCCACCGCGTTGCCGATGAAGTTGGTGAGCGCCCGGCACTCGGACATGAACCGATCGATGCCCAGGATCAGCGCCATGCCCGCCACCGGCACGGTCGGCACCACCGACAGGGTCGCTGCCAGGGTGATGAAGCCGGCACCCGTGACGCCGGCAGCCCCCTTGGAGCTCAGCATTGCCACCAGCAGGAGCAGGATCTCCTGGCCGAGCGTCAGGTCGATGTCCATGGCCTGCGCGATGAACAAGGCGGCCAGCGTCATGTAGATGTTGGTGCCATCCAGGTTGAACGAATAGCCGGTCGGCACGACCAGGCCCACCACTGACGGCGAGCAGCCTGCCTTCTCCAGCTTCTCCATGAGCGACGGCAGCGCGGATTCGGACGAGCTGGTGCCGAGCACCAGGAGCAGTTCCTCCTTGATGTAGCGGATCAGGGAAAGGATCGAGAAGCCGTTGTACCTGGCGACCGCCCCCAGCACGACCAGCACGAACAGGACCGAGGTCAGGTAGAACGTGCCGACCAGGGCCGCGAGGTTGGCGACCGAGCCGATCCCGTACCGGCCGATGGTGAAGGCCATGGCGCCGAAGGCACCGAGTGGCGCCACCTTCATGACGATGTGCACGACCCGGAAGATCGCCATCATCGCGCTGTTGACGACGTTCAGCACCGGCTCGCCCCGCTCGCCGATCATGCCGAGCGCGATGCCGAACAGCACGGCGAAGAACAGGACCTGCAGGATGTCGCCGGTCACGAGCCCGCTCACCGCCGTGGTCGGGATGACGTTCAGGAGAAAGCCGGTCAGGGTCTGCTCGTGCGCGGCGCTGGCATAGCCTTCCACCGCCTTCGTATCGAGCGTGGCCGGGTCGATATGGAGGCCGCTGCCCGGCTGCACGACGTTCGCCACGATCAGGCCGATGACCAGGGCCAGGGTCGAAAAGGTGAAGAAGTAGAGGAACGCCTTGCCGGCGACCCGTCCGACCTTCTTCAGGTCGCTCATCGAGGCGATGCCGGAAACCACTGTCAGGAAGATCACCGGCGCGATCACCATCTTCACCAGCTTGATGAAGCCGTCGCCGATCGGCTTCATCGCCGTCGCGACGTCCGGATAGAAATGGCCGAGGGTGATCCCGGCCGCGATCGCGATGAGCACCTGCACGTAGAGATGGCGGTACCACCTCCTGGGTCCGGCATGGGATGCGGGACCATGGGCTGTCGCAGGATTCATGGGGCTGCCTCCCTGAGGATCCGATGCAGGCGCAACCGGCGGCAGGGCCGGCGCCCATGGTCGACCGCCAGCGTCCTCCGCCGTCGTGGACGAAGAGCATGAAGAGCCGGAAGTTCCCGTCCGGCGGGATCAGCCGAAGTCGCAGGCGAGACCGAGTGGAGTTTCCGCTTGCGGCATGGGGCCGGTGCGGCAACATGCTGCGATGTTCGGCGGGCCGGCGGACGGTCTGTCGCCAATGCCGTGCGACCGACGCGATGCCTTCAATTGTCCTGCCCGTCCTGCTTTTCCTGTGCGGACTGATCCAGCTGTGCGAGCGGGCGGCGGCGTCGACCTACGAGCTTCAGCCCGACATCGTCTACGACGTCGTCACCGAACGCGATGGCGATGGCGTCCAGCGCACCGTTTCGCTCATGCTCGACTTCTACCGTCCCGTTTCGGCTGCCGGTCCGATGCCGCTCGTGGTCTATGTCCATGGCGGCTGCTTCGTCACCGGCACCAAGAGTGGCGTGCCCTCCTTCATCCGGGGCCTCACCGGCAGCGGGATCGCAGTGGCCAGCGTCGAGTACCGCATGGCGCGCGATCCGCGCAAGCCGGCGGCCGGGCAGCAGCACTGGCCCTACCCCGCCGCCCTGAAGGACGTACAGCAGGCCGTGCGGTTCCTGCGCCAGAACAAGGACCGGTTCGGCCTGGATCCGTCGCGCATTGCTGTCCACGGCGAATCGACCGGTGGATATTTCGCCGCCGCCCTGGGTGTGCTGCCGCTCACCGACCGCGCCGGAAGGACCGATGCCTATTCGGTGCGCGTCGGCACGGTCTCGGACTGGTACGGGCGGACCGACTTCACCCTGCCGAAGTCGCCGAACGGGTGGCCCTGTCACGAGTTCTGGCTGGCCAAGCCCCTCGACGAGCAGAGCAGGCCCGCGTTCGAGCAGGCCGGGATCATTCCCCACGTCGATGGTGCTAGTGCCCGCCGTTTCCTGATCATCCACGGCAACCTGGATCCGCAGGTCGACATCGTGCACTCCACCTCGCTGTGGAACAGGCTGCGGGCGGCCGGCATCCCGGCGGTCATGTACGTGAACGAGGGACGCGGCCACCAGTTCAACAATGATCTGGCCGCCCAGGCCGTCACTCGCCGCTTTCTGCTGGAAGCGCTCCGGCCATTTGGTCAGCAGCCTGTCCTGTCACGGCTGCGGATCGATTCCGGCCGGCTCGAGACGCAAGGTGCTGCGCCCATCCCGGCCGGCTGGCAGACCGATCGCCACGCGAACCCGAACGCTCCCGGCCGCACGACCGTGGCTGGCGGGTGCCTGGCCCAGCCGATCGCCAATGCCGCCCCGTCCCTGGCCCAGATCTACCGCGATATCCGCTTCGGCAAGGCGTTCGGCTATCGCATTCCCGTGACGAACGGCGCCTATCGGGTCCGGCTGCACTTCGCCGAGTGCCGCTACACCAAGATCGGCCAGCGGCGCTTCGACGTCGGCCTGTTCGGCGTCCGCCTTCTGCGCGGCTACGATACGCTGAGGTCGACCCGTGGCCGGGTCGCCACTGCGGACATCCGCGAGCTGCACGCCATCGTCAGCAACGGCCGCCTCGACCTCGACTTCGCGACCACCAACAATGCTGACGCCTATGTCAGCGCGGTGCAGCTCGAGCGGCTCTTCTAGAGACCGATCACAAGGCGGCCGGAGCTTCACCATCCGAGATCCGACGCGGAGCGGCTGCTCTGGCGTCTGGTTCCGTCAGGCGTCAGCCGACACAGGCATCATCGTCCACCGCCGGTCCTGAGCCAGCCTGCAGCAGATGCACGAGGTTGCGCATCTCGCACGATCACTGTTTTCCAGGCTGTTATCTTCAGCTAGCGTGAAGATGTTTCTAAGATTCAGTCTTGCATGGTCAGCGATGAATCATGCGCTTCAACAATATTGCATCATCTGTTCCATCATTATTAGATGATTGGGAGTACGATGTGGAAGGATCCGTTCGTCTTCTTAAGAATGATAGTCATTTGTATTGCTTCTTCTTTTGCAATCCTGCTGGAAACGATGCCACCGGCGCGCGCAGGCTTCATCCAGCAGCTCGACATCGTTTATGATGTCGTGACGGAACGTGATTCCGATGGTGAGCTTCGTACGGAAACCCTCAAATTGGACCTGTATCGGCCCAGGCTGACGAGCGGGCCGGCCCCTCTGCTCGTCTACATCCATGGCGGCTGCTATGTCCGGGGATCGAAGTCCCGCATCCCGACCTTCCTCAAGAACCTCGCCAACAGCGGCATCGCCGTGGCCAGCGTCGACTACCGGCTGGCGCCCGACCCGCTTAATCCGCAAGCCACCGCACACCAGAAGTGGCTCTTTCCCGCGGCCCTGAAGGACGTGCAGCAGGCGCTCCGCTTCCTGCGCAGGAACAAGGACCGTTTCCTGATCGATCCCGCCAGGGTCGCCGCCCACGGCGAATCAGCCGGCGGCTATCTGGCCACCGTTTTGGGCGTGATGCCCGTGACCGATCGCGAGGGCATGAGCGACGGCTATTCCGACCGCGTCACCGCCGTCTCGGACTGGTACGGACGCAGCGATTTCACTCTGCCGGCATCGCCGGCGGGCGAGCCTTGCCATGAGTACTGGCTCGGGACCGCCCTGACGGCAGAAACCAAACCCGTGTTCCAGAAGGCCAGCCTTCTCCCTTACGTGAACGCGAGCAGCGTCCGCTACGTCCAGATCATGCATGGCAGCAGGGACCCCCAGGTCGATATCGTCCACTCCGTCCTGTTGAACGAGAAGCTGCGCGCCGCCGGCATCAAGCCCGACTTCTACCTGAACGAGGGCTGGCGCCATGGCTTTTCCGGCTCGCTCCTGGCTGAGGCGGTTACCAGGAACTTCCTCCTGCGTCGCCTGGGGCGGCCTCACCCCGAGGAATCGGTTCTCTGGAGTCTGCAGATCAACGCTGGACGGACCGACACGAGGGATCCAGACGCCCTGCCGGCATTCTATCAGGTCGACCAGTACATGGACCTGGCCGCGCCAGGCACGCCCATCCTGTACCAGGGATGTGTCGACCATCCGACCCTGCCCAGGCTCTACTGGGACGCACGCTACGGCAAGAAGTTCGGCTACAGGTTCCCCGTCGCCAACGGGGTCTACCGGATCCGGCTGCATTTCGCGGAGTGCCGCTACACCAGGATCGGGCAGCGCCGGCAGACGGTCGGCCTGTTCGGCATCCCGATGCTCCGCAACCACGACACGCTCAGGTCGACCGGCGGCGGGTTCGCGACGCCCGATCTCCAGGAACTCAACGTCATCGTCCGCAATGGCCGTATCGACCTGGGCTTCGCCACCGCCAATGGCGCCAATGCGTCGATCAACGCGCTGGAGATCGAACGCCTGCTCTGAAAAGGGCAGGCGTTCCGCTCAAGCCAGCCAGAACCGCAGGACGAGCGACACCAGCCCCGTCGCGGCGACACCGGCGGCCCAGAGGCCCACGAACCACAGCCAGCGGCGCAGGCGCGAGGGCCGATCGGCAGTCATGCTCAATGATAGCCCTCGTGCCCGGTCTTCCCCCTGAACACCCAGTAGGAATAGGCCGTGTAGGCCAGGATGACCGGGATCAGGACCGAGGCGCCGACCAGCATGAAGCGCTGGCTCTTCTCAGGGGATGCCGCGTCCCAGATCGTGATGGCACCGGGTATCACATAGGGGAACATGCTGACGCCAAGGCCGATCAGCCCCAGCGCGAACATGGCGAGCGTGAGCAGGAACGGCAGGTGCTCCCAGCGTCGCCGGATGCCGATGAAGAACAGCACCGAAGCCACCGCCACCAGGATCGGCACCTGGGCCGCGAACAGCACCTGCGGGAAGGTGAACCAGCGCTGGTAGTAGGCCTCGCTGAGGAACGGCGTGGCCAGGCTGACCAGCACGATGCAGCCGATCATGGCCGGCCCCAGGATCCGCGCGAACCGGAAGCAATGATCCTGGAGTTGCCCTTCGGTCTTCATGATCAGCCAGGTCGATCCCAGCAGCGCGTAGCCCACGACCAGGCTGACCCCGACCAGGACGGTGAACGGCGTCAGCCAATCCCACCAGCCGCCCGCATAGGAGCGACCCTCGACGGTGATACCCTGCAGCAGCGCGCCCAGCGTGATCCCCTGCGCCAGGGCCGCGACGACGGAACCGGTGGTGAAGCCGATGTCCCACCAGCGGCGATGGCCGGGGTCGCGCCAGCGGAACTCGAAGGCCACGCCGCGGAAGATCAGCGCCAGCAGCATGGCGATGATCGGCGCGTAGAGGGCCGGCAGGATGATCGCATAGGCCAGCGGGAAGGCTGCCATCAGCCCGCCGCCGCCCAGGATCAGCCAGGTCTCGTTGCCATCCCAGACGGGTGCCACGGTGTTGATGGCGCTGTCGCGCTCCAGGCCGGGCTTGAACATCGGGAACAGGATCCCGATGCCCAGGTCGAACCCGTCCATGACGACATAGGCGAACACCGCGAACGCGATCAGGAACGCCCAGACGGTGGTGAGATCGATATCGAAGCTCATGCCCCGGCCTCCCCGGTCCTGGCGCCCATCATCCGCGGTGGCGAGAGCCCCGGTGCCGGCGTGATGCCGGCCGCGCGCTCCGGGCGGTTCTGGACGTCTTCCGGCCCCGATTCACCAGCGACGGGCGGATGGCTCATCAGCTTGAGGATGTAGAGCGTGCCGGCCGAGAACACGACGAAGTAGACGATCACGAACATCAGGAGCGAGGTCGCCACGGCCGGTGCTTCCAGCGGCGCCACCGAATCAGCCGTCCGCAGCAGGCCGTACACGGTGAAGGGCTGCCGGCCGACCTCCGTGGTCACCCAGCCCGCGATCACCGCCACGAAGCCGGCGGGTCCCATCGCCATCGCGAAGCGATGGAGCGGCCGCCAGTGATAGAGCTGTCCCTTGAAGAAGGCGAACACGCTGAGCAGGCCCAGGGTCAGCATCAAGAAGCCCAGCCCCACCATGATGCGGAACGACCAGAACACGATCTCCACCGGCGGCCACTGGTCCCGCGGAACCGTGTCGAGGCCCGCCAGCGGCGCGTTGAGGTCGTGCTTCAGGATCAGGGACGACAGCTTCGGGATCGCGACCTCGTAATGCACCTCGCCCGCTTCCTCGTCCGGCAGGCCGAACAGGATCAGCGGCGCGCCGCCCTCGGAGCTCTGGAAATGGCCCTCCATCGCCATGACCTTGGCGGGCTGGTGCTCCAGCGTGTTCAGGCCATGCGCATCGCCTGCGAAGATCTGGATCGGTGCCACCACCGCGATCATGCCCATCGCCATGGTGAACATGACCCTGGCGCCCTCGTTGATCTTGTCGCGCAGCAGGTGGAACGCGCCCACCGCGCCCACGACCAGGGCGGTGGTCAGGTAGGCCGCCAGCACCGTGTGGACGAGACGGTAGGGGAACGACGCGTTGAACACGATCGCCCACCAGTCCTCCGGTACGAATTGCCCGACATCGTTGATGCTGTAGCCGCCGGGCGTGTGCATCCAGCTGTTCGCCGAGAGGATCCAGAAGGCCGAGAAGAACGTGCCGAACGCCACGGCCAGCGTCGCCGTGTAGTGCAGGCCCTTGCCGACCCGGTTCATGCCGAACAGCATGACGCCCAGGAAACCGGCCTCAAGGAAGAAGGCGGTGAGCACCTCGTACGCCATGACCGGGCCCAGCACCGGCCCGACCTTGTCCGAGAACACCGACCAGTTCGTGCCGAACTGGTAGGACATGACGATGCCGGACACGACGCCCATGCCGAACGCCAGGGCGAAGATCTTCAGCCAGTACTTGAACAGCCGGAGATAGACCTCCCGCCCGGTCCACAGCCACAGCCCCTCCAGCACCGCCAGATAGCTGGCCAGGCCGATGGAGAAGGCCGGGAAGATGAAGTGGAAGGAGACCGTGAACGCGAACTGGATTCGGGCCAGCAACAGGGCATCGAATTGTTCAAGCATCTCCGAACTCCAGGTGCACGCCGCCGTCAGCCACATCAGGCCGGATCGGTCCAGGCATCATGCAGGTTCGAGCGGAAAGATGGTTCGCAGTTGCGGTAGTCCCATGAAATTTCGTGCAGAAAGGATCTTCTGTCGCAGGGATCGGAGGCACCGCGGCGCCATCCGGTGTGCCACGTCGTATTCTCACCGGCGCTCTGGTACAATCACTCCTGCGCCGGGCCCATCCGGACGTTGCGCAGCAGATCGGTGGCAGCATGGAAGCCGGCTCGTACATCATTCGCGGCGGCCTGCCCGGACGGGAGCGGCTGCGGCTGCTGGCGCGGGTGATGCGTCCGGCCACGCTGGCGCTCCTGGCGCGGGCGGGCGTGCATGGCGGCATGGATTGCCTCGACGTCGGCTGCGGTGGCGGCGACGTCACCACCGAGCTGGCACGGCTGGTCGGCCCCGCCGGCAAGGTGACGGGCATCGACTTCGACCCGGTCAAGGTCGAGATCGCCCGGGAGGAATCGGCCGCCTTCGGCCTTCACAACCTCCAGTTCCAGGTGGGCGACGTCCGCGAGGACCTGTCCAGCCTGCCCGCCGCCGACCTCGTCTATGCCCGGTTCCTCCTCAGCCACCTGCCAGCACCGGAGGCGGTTCTCGGCCAGCTCGTGGCCCATGCCAGGCCGGGCGGGCTCGTCGTCCTGGAGGACATCCAGATCTCCGGCCATGTGGTGCATCCACCGTCCTGGGCGCACGACGCGTTCGTCGACCTCTATCTGCGCACCGGCCGGGCCCGCGGGGCCGATCCGGAGATCGGCCCGAAGCTGCCGGGCCTGCTCCAGGCGGCGGGCCTGGTCGACGTGCAGGCGCAGGTCGCCCAGCCGGTCGGCCTGCAGGGCGAGATGAAGCTCGTCTCCGCGATGACCATGGAAACCATTGCCGATGCCGTGCTGGCCGCGGGCTTGGCCGACCATGCCCGGATCGATGCCATCGTCGACGAGCTGCGCCGCATGGCAGGCGACCCGGCGACGCTCGTCTCGATCGCCCGGGTCGTGCAGAGCTGGGGCCGCAAGCCCGGGCCCCGTCCCTGACGGTCAGCCCGTCGCAGGACCGTTCTGCGCCGGCGGAAGCAAGCGCGGCCGCCGGTCCTCGCCGATCGAGACGAAGGTGAACGTCGCCTCGGTCACCATGACCGCCTCGTCGTCCGCACGCGGCCTGCGCCAGGCTTCGATATGGACCTTCAGCGACGTGCGGCCCGTCGCCACGATCTCGCCGTAGAAGCTGACCTCGTCGCCCACCAGCACCGGGCTGATGAAGCTCATCGCCTCGACCGCGACGGTGGCCGTGCGGCCGCGCGCCCGCCTGGTCGCGAGGCTGCCCGCGGCCAAGTCCATGTGCGCCATCAGCCAGCCGCCGAAGATGTCGCCGGCCGGGTTGGTGTCGGCCGGCATGGCGATCGTGCGGATCACCGGGGGCAGGTCGGGCGGCATCGCGTTCTCGCGTCGTGTGCGGCCCGACGAAGCTAGAGGCATTCGGGACCCGGCGGAACCACCGGGCGATCCCGGGTCGGTGCCGGCAGGAACGATGGGCTCTGGCTGGCGGTTGCATTTCGAGCCATCCGATCAGCGACGAAGCGAAGATCCGGTACCATGACCTCCCGTCCTGCGCCTGCGCGATCCCAGATCCTGCCCAGCCGTCTCCATTGGGCCGGGTACCTGCTGGGCTTCTCGCTGAGTGGCTTCTTCGACGGGATCCTGCTCCATCAGGTCCTGCAATGGCACCACCTGCTGAGCGCGCTGGACAGTTCGACCTTCCGCGACATCCGCGTGCAGATCCTGGCGGACGGCCTGTTCCATGTGCTGATGTATGCCGTGGCTGCCGTCGGGCTGTGGTTGTTGTGGCGCAGCCGCCGGGCCTTCGCCGAGCCGGGATCGGGCAGGACGCTCCTCGCGGTGGCGCTGATCGGGTTTGGCGTCTGGCATGTCCTGGACGCCGTCCTGTCCCACTGGATCCTCGGCATCCATCGCATCCGCATGGACTCGCCTGTTCCGTTGGCCTGGGATCTCGGCTGGGCGCTGGTATTCGGGTTGGTGCCCATCCTGGCCGGCATCCTGCTGGACCGGCGTGGCGGAGGCGGCAACGGCCGGGGGCGGCAGCACCGCTCGCTGGCGCCGGCAGCCTTGGCGGCCGCCGTGTTGGTGGCCGGGCCGGTCGCGGCGCTGCCGCCTCCCGGGACCGACACGGTCATGGTCCTGTTCCGGCCGGGCATGAGCGGCAGCGACGCGTTCGGCGCCCTGGCCGCGGTGGATGCGCGGCCGGTCTGGAGCGACCCGACAGGGCAGCTTTGGGCCGTGGAGATGGGAGTGGGCGGCCGGGCGTCGGCGCTGTACGCTCATGGTGCCCTTCTCGTAGGCACCGGCCTACTTCCCGCCGGCTGCCTCGCCTGGTCGAGTGCCTGAGGTTCGATGATCAGCCAGTCAGCGCAGCCCAACAACGACTTCATCCGGACCCTCCGGGCGCTCTACGAGGGCAACTCATACCAGGCCCACCGCTTCCGCTACGGGCTGTTCGTGTTCGACCTGACGACGATCGTGTTCATCATCGCCACGTCGTTCATGCCGCGCGTCACGCTGATCGAGGTCATCGACGTCTTCTTCGGGGTCGCCCTGCTGGCGGATTTTGCCGCCCGCCTCCTGATCAGCCGCACCAAGCTGCGCGACCTCGTCCGCCTCTCGACGCTGGCGGACATGGTAGCCCTCATCTCCTTTCTGGGTCCCATCGTCGGCGAAGGCGGCGGCTTCCTGCGGGTCCTGCGCACGCTGCGCCTGCTGCACACCTACGCCTTCCTCAAGCGCCTGCGGGCCGACCTGCCGTTCTTCCGGCAGAACGAGGAGGCCATCCTCGCCGTGGTCAACCTCCTGGTCTTCATCTTCGTGATGACCGGGATCGTGTACTGGACGCAGTTCCCGAACAACCCGGACATCCACAACTACGTGGATGCCCTCTATTTCACGGTCACCTCGCTTACCACCACGGGCTTTGGCGACATCACGCTGCCGGGCACGCTCGGGCGCATGATCTCGGTCTTCATCATGATCTGCGGCGTGACCCTGTTCCTGCGCCTGGCCCAGGTCCTGTTCCGCCCGCACAAGGTGCGCTTCCGCTGCACCCATTGCGGCCTCCAGCGCCACGACCCGGATGCCGTCCACTGCAAGGCCTGCGGCAACCTGCTGAACATCCCCGACGAGGGCCTCTGAGCGCATCCGCCAGGATCGCCCGGCGCCCTCGGGTCCCGCAAGCGGGCGTGGGCAATCAGTAGGGCCGGCCATCCTTGTGCGTGTAGATCCATTTCCCGTCGGGTCCGAGCGAGGCCTTCAGGTCGTCGCGCGGATAGCTTCCCTCGTCGCCGGCCGTGCGATCGCCGACCTCCAGGTAGACGACGTCCCGGTCGGTCCTGTTCACCAGTTGATGCGCGATGCCCTGCGCCGGGAACCCGGCGCACATGCCGGGCGCCAGCGGCACCTCCTCGGTGTCCGTGACCAGGGTCGGTTCCCCTTCGAGCACATAGATGAACTCGTCCTGCCTGCTGTGCCGGTGCAACAGCGCCGATTCGCCGCCAGGTGCGAGCCGGGTCAGGTTCACGCCGAAATTCCTGAGCCCGAACAGGTCGCCGAGCGGTCGTTTCTCCCGTTTGGCCATGCGGCTGAAGAAGGGCTCAGGATAGGTCGAAGGCCTAGTTCGAGGCGGCGCAGACGATGCCAGCATGGCGATCGGGGTTGGCGCTTTCTGGCTCATCGGTCTTGCTCGCTTGCTGCCCTTGAGCGGCAACCTTGCCCAACGACCGCGCGGATTCAACGCAGACGCCAACCGCGTCCGAATCCAACGATCACGCCGCCGCAACCATGCTAGACTTGTTGGTCACGGCCTTGCCGCCGGAGGAACGATGGCTCGCCCACACCGCCACGAAACTGCATGAACGAACCCAAGAAGCCGTTGCGTCCGTTCATTTTTCCAGCCCGACGAGCCGGCGCGCCCGCTCGACGCAGGCCACCGCCTCGTCCTCGTAGCGTCCGGGCAGCTCGATATTGGCGATGGTGCCCTGCAGGAAGGTCAGGCCGTCGAGAACTTCCTCCCATGGGATGGCGCCCCAGCCGAGCGGCAAATGAAGGTCGCCCATGCCGAAGGCAACCGTCTCCGAGCGGGTATGGCCATGCAGCGTCAGCGGCCGCCCGAAGCTGTCATGGAGGTGCAGGTGGTTGGTGAGCGGTGCCGCCTGCCGGCAGGACGACCACGGATCGACCCCGCGCCGGCTGGCTTCCAGGAAGGCGTGGCTGAAGTCAATGAGCACCGCCACCTGCGGGTGGGCCAGGCGCTCGACCTGCTCGGCCACCTCGTGGGGCAGCTGCACGAGGTCGCCGGGCCGCTCGCCGAACAGGTTCTCGACGACGATCCGAAAACCGTGCCGCCCGGCAATGTCGCCCATCCGGGCAAGATAGTCCCGCTCGCGCGCCCGCAGCGCTTCCAGCTCGCGCCCCGTCACATGCACCGTGCGGCCGGAGTGCTGCACATAGACCCCCGCCCCCAGCCGGGCGGTCATCTCCAGGTAGGCCAGCGTGGCCGCCTCCTGGATCTCCGCATGGCGGACGTCCCAGGGGTTCGAGGCGATCGGCCCGTGCACCGTGTAGCGAAGCGGGAAGCGCCGCGCGATCTCCAGCACCTCGCAAAAGCGCCGCTCCACGATCCGGCCGCCGGCCACGACGTCCAGGTCATAGAGCGCGATCTCGGCGGCATCAGCCCCGGCCGCGACGATGCCTTCCAGCTCCGACCGAAGGCTCGCAGGCCGGCCCTCCCGCCCGTGGGTCGTGAGCCCTACCGCCACCACGTTGGTCATACCGTGTTCCTCTGCTTGTGCGCCGGCCGGAACCTGGACCGGTTCGGTGACGGCGGCGTTGCGGTGGCGCTTCGGCGCTTCCGTGGCCATCGGCAAGGGTCTAGCGTCCGCGCGCGGTCGGCAAGGACAAGGGGAGGACGGCATTGGCGGCACTGATCGGCCTGGACTGGGGCACCAGCTCGCTCCGCGCGGCGCTGATGGACGCCGACGGCACGATCCGGGACCGCTACGCATCCGGTCACGGCATCACTCATCTTCCCGAGGGCGGCTTCGAGGCGGCCTTCGCCCAGGCGGTGGGGCGCTGGCACCAAGCGGCACCGGACCTGCCGGTGATCGCCTCGGGCATGGTCGGTGCGCGCACCGGCTGGCGGGAAGCGCCCTATGTGCACTGCCCCGGCAGTGCCGAGGACATCGCCGCCAATCTCCTGACCATCCAGGCAGCCGACGGGACCAGCCTGCGCATCGTGCCGGGCATGTCGACCCGCAATGCCGCAGGCGTGCCGGACGTGATGCGCGGGGAGGAGACTCAGATCCTGGGCTGCCTGGCCGATGGCAAGGACAGCGGCCTGTTCGTGCTGCCCGGCACTCACTCCAAATGGGTCCAGGAGGCGGACGGCCGGATCAACGGCTTTGCCAGCTACATGACGGGCGAGCTGTTCGCCGTCCTGCGCGAGCACACCATCTTCCGGCATACCATGGCAGGTACCGCCGAGCCCGACATATTCGATGCGGATGCCTTCGCGGCCGGCGTCCGGCGGGCGGCGGATGGTACCGGCGGCGGTCTGCTGCGCCGGCTGTTCGGCGCCCGCGCCCTGGCCCTGTTCGGCGAGTTGTCCAGGGAAGCCGGCACGTCCTGGCTGTCCGGCCTCCTGATCGGCACGGAGCTGGTGGAAGCGAAGGACGAGTTCGGGCCTCCTCCGACGGACCTCACATTGGTAGGCGGCGCCACCCTTGCCGACCGCTATGCCCGTGCGGCCGCCCAGCTCGGCATTCCCACCCGACCGTCCGATCCCGATGCCGCTTTTAAGGGCCAGTTCCACCTGGCCCGGCTGGCCGGCCTCCTCGCGGAGAACCGCCCGTGACCACGCTTGCCGCCTTCACCGACCGCCTGCCGCTCGTCGCCATCCTGCGCGGCGTCCGGCCCGACGAGATCCTGCCGATCGGCGAGGCGCTGGTCGAGGCCGGCTTCGCCATCCTCGAGGTGCCGCTCAACTCGCCCGAGCCCTTCCAGAGCATCGCCGCCCTGGTCCGGCGCTTTGGCGACGACGTGCTGATCGGTGCCGGCACGATGCGCACCGAGGCCGACCTGGATGCCCTGGTGAAGGCCGGCGGACGGCTGATGGTGACCCCGCACGGCGATCCGGCCCTGATCCGTGCCGCCAAGCAGCGCGGCCTCCTCACGCTGCCAGGCATCGCGACGCCCACCGAGGCCTTCGCCGCCATCGATGCCGGGACGGACGGCCTGAAGCTGTTTCCCGCCGAGATGATCCCGCCCGCCGTGGTCAAGGCGATGCGAGCGGTTCTGCCGAAGTCGATGCCCCTGTTCCCGGTCGGCGGCATCGAGCCCAGTACCATGGCCAGCTATCGCGCCGCCGGCGCCAACGGCTTCGGCCTGGGCTCTGCCCTCTACAAGCCGGGCCTGAGTGCTTCCGAGGTGGGCCTGCGCGCGCGGGCGTTCGTGTCGGCCTGGCGCGAAGGGTGACCTCCGGCCTCACCCGCCGGTAATGAAGTCCACGATCAGCTTCAGGTTCAGCCCGATGATCAGCGCTGCGATTGCCCAACCCAGCGCCACCTGCCAGCCCGGCGCCCGCAGCGGCCCCATCCTGCCGCGGTCGGACGCGACCATCATGAGCGGCACCACCGCGAACGGCAGCTGCAGCGACAGGATCACCTGGCTCAGCACGAGCAGTTGCGCCGTGCCGCTCTCGCCATAGACCCAGGTAACGATCACGGCAGGGACGATCGCGACGAGGCGGGTGGTCAGGCGCTGCAGGACGGGCGACAGGCGGAAGCGGAGGAAGCCCTCCATGACGACCTGCCCGGCCAGCGTCGCCGTCACTGTCGAGTTGATCCCGCAGAGTAGCAGCGCCACGGCGAACAGCGTCGCGGCGAGGCTGCTGCCGAGCAGCGGCGCCATCACCTGATAGGCTTCCTGGATCTCCGCGATCTCCGTGCGCCCGGCCGCATGGAAGGTGGCAGCCGCCGTGATCAGGATCGACGAGTTGATCAGGAGCGCCAGGGTGAGCGCGATCGAGCTGTCGAGCGACGCGAAGCGGATCGCCTCCCGCTTCGAGCCCAGATCGCTGCCTATCCGGCGCGACTGGACCAGGGCCGTGTGCAGGTAGAGATTGTGCGGCATCACCGTAGCGCCGATGATGCCCATCGCGACATAGAGCTGTGTCCGGTCCGTCAGGATCGTCGCCGAGGGCACATAGCCGCGTAGCACGTCGCTCCAGACCGGGTCCGCCAGCGCGATCTGCACGGCGAAGCAGCCCACGATCAGCGTGATCAGCCCGAAGATGAGCGCCTCCAGCCAGCGCACGCCCTTATGCTGCAGCCACAGGATCAGGAAGGCGTCCAGCGCGGTCAGCACCACGCCATAGAGGAGCGGGATCCCGAACAGGAGTTCCAGCGCGATGGCGGTGCCGATCAGCTCGGCAAGGTCAGTGGCGCAGATGGCCCCTTCCGCGAGCAGCCAGAGCGGCAGGTTGACGGCCTGCGGAAAGCGCTCCCGGCAGAGCTGTGCCAGGTCGCGCCCGGTGGCGATGCCGACCCGGGTGCAGATTGCCTGCAGCAGGATCGCCATCAGCGACGACAGGAGGGCTACCGAGAGCAGCGTGTAGCCGAACGCCGACCCGCCCGCGAGGGCCGTCGCCCAGTTGCCGGGGTCCATGTAGCCCACGGCCACGAGATAGCCTGGCCCCAGGAACGCCATGAGCTTGCGCAGGAAGCCACCCGCGTTGGGCACCGCCACGCTGCGATGCACGTCGGGCAGGCTTCGTGACTGCGGGTCCGGCGCAGCACCGGCCGGGCCGGCGGCTGCTTCCGTGACGGGAAGATCCATGCATGCACTCTCGGGAAGAAGCCGGGCCGAGCCTGTCGGCGCTAGCCAAATCGCGCCTGGATGAGGAGGTTCCTCGCTCCCCCCTTGACCTGCCGCCACTGTTCCCCGAACTGGACAACATGACCTTGCCCTGGACCATCGGCTGGCTCGCCGCATCGCTCGTGCTGACGGTCCTCGGCATCTGGCGCGACCGCCGGCCGCTGTCCTTCACGTCGGTGCCACTGGTACCGGGGATTTTCTGGCTGGGCCTGGGGATCATCGGCATCGTGCTCGGTCTGGCCCACCTCATCTCCCTCCTCTCCGGCGTGGAGCTGCACGGCCGTGGCCCCTACTGAAACCTGTCCGGACTGCGCTGCCGAGATCGCGTCGCTCTGCAGCGAGCTGTTGGCGCACGCCGCGGATTTCGCCGACCCCGGCGACTTCATTTCCATCGTGGGAACGCGGCTGAACGAGATGGGCATCCCGGTGCTGCGCATCGCGGCCGGCGGTGAGCTGCTGCATCCGACCATCGAGGCCAGGGGCTGGCGCTGGCGGCCACATGCCGGGCTCGTCGCAACCAGCCTGGAGCGGCGCTTCGACTGGGATTCCGACGAGAGCTGGCTGCGCAGCCCCATTTACCATCTGGTGGAGACCGGCGGCAGCGTCCTTCAGCTCTCGGTGGATTCCGCCGAAAGCGACCAGTTCCCGATGATGTCCGAGCTGAGGGAGGAAGGCATCACCGAGTACGTGCTGTTCACGGCGAAGATCGGGGGCGTCCTGCAGATCGCCGAGGACAACAGCATGTACTTCTCGATCGGCCATGGCGGCTCCTTCCGGCTGGACGAGGCCGCGATCGAGGCGCTGCAGAAGCTGATGAACATCCTGGTACTGATCCTCCACGCGGCGACCGCCGTCACCACGGCCAGGACCTTGCTGGGCGTCTATCTCGGCACGGACGCCGCAGACAAAATTCTCGCCGGCAACGTGGTCCGCGGCAATGCCCACCCGATCGAGGCGGTCATCTGGTATTCCGACCTCGCCGACTTCACGAAAATTACGGATGAGATGCCGCCGCAGAGCGTGCTCGCCCTGCTGAACGACTATGCGTCCGTCGTATCCGACGAGGTCGCCCGCCACGGCGGCAACGTGCTGAAGTTCATCGGTGACGGCATCCTCGCGGTGTTTCCCACTGACGGCGGAAGGGATGCCGCCAGCCAGGCGCTGAGCACGGTGGTGGCCGTGAAGGCGGCCGTGGCGGCCCTCAACGTCGACCGCGCGGCCCAAGGCGCCCCTACGACCGGCGTGTATATCGCCCTGCACCATGGCGAGCTGGTGTACGGCAATTTCGGCAGCAACACCCGGATGGACTTCACCGTGCTTGGACAGGCCGTGAACCAGGCCGCGCGGATCGCTGCCCTGTCCCGAAGTCTCGATCAGTCGGTGATCCTGAGCCAGGACTTCACGACGCCGCCGTGACCGAGCGTCATCGTCTGGTCTCACTCGGCCGCTACGCCCTGCGCGGCGTCAACCGGCCGCAGAACCTGTTCACCCTGGACCCGCACGTATGATCTCGCTCGTCACCTGGAATATCCAATACGGCCGCGGCCGCGACGACAGGGTCGACCTGGAACGGCAGGCCGACCTCCTTCGCACGTTCGACATCATCGGTGTCCAGGAGATCGAACGCTACTGGCGCCGTACCGGCGACATGGACCAGGTAGCGCGCATGGCGGAGCTGCTGCCCGACCACTATCACGTGTTCGCGCCTGCCATGGACATCCTCAAGCAGATCGGCCCCGGGCCGAAGGGCGCCGTCCGCCGCCAGTTCGGCAACGCCGTCTTCTCCCGCTTCCCCATCCTGTCCGCCAACCCGGTCAGCCTGCCGCGCCGGGCGCTGATGAGCCAGCCGACGGGCACGCGGATCGCGCTCGACACGGTGATAGCCCTGCCGTCCGGCCGGCACGTCCGTTTCTGCTCGACCCATCTGGACCACGCCCAGCCTGATCTCCGGGTCGAGCAGGCCGAGGCGCTGCTGAAGCTCTACCGCGAGGGCCCCTTGTCCGGCGGCGTCGAGCACGGTGTGCGGGGCAGCGATCCCTGGTGGGCGGAGGAGATCCAGGCCCCGCCGGTTCCGCACGACATGGTGTTGGTGGGCGACTTCAACCTGCAGCCACACGACGAGGCGTACACGCGGCTGGTCGGCTCCGTGGACGTCCATTACGGCCGGATGCCACACCTCGACGGCTTCGCCGACAGCTGGACGCTCACCGGTCATGCGGAGGAGGAAGGACGGACCTGGTGGGACGACCCAGCCAAGGGCCAGCGTCGCCTCGACTACGTGCTGGTCAGTGCCGGCCTGGCACCCCTCGTGCGCTCCTGCCGCATCCTGGACGGCGACATGTCCGACCACCAGCCCGTCGCCGTCGAACTCGATCTGGCCTGAGTTTCTCTAGACCCGCTCCAAAACCCGTCGTAACCAGCCGGCTGGTAGAGCCGTCCGCCATCGCTGGGCCGGATCGGGCGACGGGGAACGGATGGTCGATCAGAATCAACCGCGGCCTGCCGGGGCCGAGCTGAAGCGCCTCCTGGCCTTTCTTGTGCCCTTCCTTTGGCCGAAGAACGAGCCGGGCCTGCGCACGCGCGTCGTGCTGGCGACGGTCGTCATGGTCGCCGGCAAGCTCCTGAACATCCAGGTCCCGTTCTTCCTCAAGCGCATCGTCGACGCGCTGAGCCTGCCGAACGACCTGATGATCACCCTGCCGGTCGCGGCCCTCCTGGCCTACGGCGCGGCTAGGCTGGGTGCCGCCCTGTTCCAGGAACTGCGCGGTGCGATCTTCGCACGGGTGGGCGAGCGAGCTGGCCGGCGGGTCGCGATCGGCGTCTACCGCCACCTCTTCGACCTGTCGCTGCGCTACCACCTGGAACGGCGCAGCGGCGAGCTCAGCCGCTCGGTCGAGCGCGGTGTGAAGGCGATCAGCTTCCTCCTGACGACCGCCCTGTTCGCGATGGCCCCGGTGGTCGTGGAGCTGATCCTGGTGCTGGGCATCCTGCTCAAGCTCTATCCCTGGACCTGGGCATTCGCGGTCTTCGTGACGATCGCCGTGTACGCCACTTTCACGATCTGGACGACCAACTGGCGGACCAAGTACCGTCGCGAAATGAACAGGCTGGACAACCTGTTCGCAGGCCAGGCTACCGACGGCCTGATCAACTACGAGATGGTGAAGGCGTTCACGGCCGAGGAGCACGAGACCCGTCGCCTCGACCAGGCCATGGCCCAGTACGAGAACGCGGCGGTCAAGTCGCAGACCTCGCTCTCGATCCTGAACACCGGGCAGGCAGCGATCATCGCGATCGGCGTCACCGCCCTGATGGCGCTGTCGGCCTCGCGCGTGGTGGCCGGCGAGGCTACCGTCGGCGACGTCGTCCTGATCAACGCCTTCATCCTCCAGCTCTACCTGCCCCTCAACTTCCTGGGCGTGCTCTACCGCGAGCTGAAGCAGTCGCTGACCGACCTGGAGAACCTGGCCGGCCTGTCCGAGCTGAGGCCGGAAGTGGCCGACCACCCGACCGCCCGGCCACTGGCCCTGAACGGCGGCGAGGTGCGCTTCCAGGACGTGAGCTTCGCCTACGATCCCCGCCGCCCGATCCTGGACGGCCTGTCCTTTACGATCCCACCTGGCAAGAAACTGGCGATCGTGGGCCCGTCCGGTGCAGGCAAGTCCACGGTCGTCCGCCTCCTGTTCCGCTTCTACGACGTGACCACCGGCAGCGTGACGATTGACGGGCAGGACGTGCGCGAGCTGCAGCAGCGCTCGCTTCGCCAGTCGATTGGCGTCGTCCCGCAGGACACGGTGCTCTTCAACGACACGATCCGCATCAACATTGCCTATGCGAGGCCGGACGCGCCGATGGAGGACATCGTCGCGGCTGCCAGGACCGCCCAGATCCACGACTTCATCATGAAGCTGCCGGACGGCTACGACACGGTGGTGGGCGAGCGCGGCCTGAAGCTGTCGGGCGGCGAGAAGCAGCGGGTCGCGATGGCCCGCGTCATGCTCAAGGACCCGCCGATCCTCATCCTGGACGAGGCCACCTCGGCGCTCGACAGCCGTACCGAGCAGGCCCTGCAGGAGGCGCTGCACCGTGTTGCAGCCGGCCGGACCACCCTCGTGATCGCGCATCGGCTCTCGACGGTCGTGGATTCGGACGAGATCCTGGTGCTGGAGCACGGCAAGGTCGTCGAGCGCGGCGACCATGGCACGCTGCTGGCGCTGGGGGGGCTCTATGCGCAAATGTGGCGGCGCCAGCACGAGCGCCCGGTAGCCGAGCCGCAACTGGCGAAGTGACGGCAAAGCCCTTCAGGCCCGCCCGCGCAGGGACTGCATTGGGCGGACATGATGCTCGACCCAGTTGGCGATCTCGGTCTGACGGAGATCGGTGTCCAGGATCTCCCGGCCGATCCCGTAGCGCCAAGCAAGGTCCCAACGCCCGACCGGATCGGCATGCAGCGCCCTCAGGTCCTCGATGAAACCGGCGGCCTCTCCCTCGCCCGGGAAGAACCCCTCGTTCCAGAGCACGGGGCCGTAGCGCATGAGCACGCCCGCCAGGTCGAGCAGGCTGAACTCGGGATGGTACTGCACGCCCCAGAACAACCCTCCCTCGTGGCGGATCTCGCCGGCCTGGACGTCCGAGACGTCGTTGTACGCGGTGACCGTCAGCCCCTCCGGGTTGATCCCGACCTCGTCGAGATGAACGCAGGGCGCATCGAAGATCACCGGCCGTCCGGCATGCAGCTTGTGGCTGCTGCCGAACCCGGTGAGCGTGATCTTGCGGGCGATCCCGAGTTCGCGCCCCTTGGAGTTCCGGCGCACCTCCCCGCCTGCCGCCACCGACGCCACCTGCAGTCCCCAGCAGGACCCGAAGAACGGCACCTTCGCGCGATAGATGGCCCGGGCAAGCTCGATCTGCGGGTCGATGGTGGGCCCGCGATCGTAGACGTTCAGGGCAGAGCCGGTGATCGCGATCCCGTCATAGCTCTCCAGACCGGCCGGATCGGGCAGGTTCGCACCCGCGAACGCGGGAAAGCAGACATCCACGGTCGCCTCGGGCGCATAGCGCAGCAGGACGTCGCCATACGCGTCCGACAAGGTCTTGCCGGTGATCTTGCGGATGCGGTCGCAGGTCTCGGTCGTGTTCCCTTCGACGACGAGCAGGCGGAGCGGGCGTTGGGCCACGTCGATCAATCCCAAGAACGGCGGCGGACTTCCTCCCGGCTAGCACGTCGGGCAGGTCCTGGCATCCGCCTGCCATGCAAAGGCGCTTTTCCGCCATGCGCATTCCCCACCCTTGCGGAAGGTCGCACGCGATCCGACAATTGCTGCGGTGCATCATGACGGGTGGAGCGAGGTCCGGTGCGGGTGATCGTCCTGGGTGGCGGCGTGATCGGGGTGACGACGGCCTGGTGGCTGGCGCAGGCCGGCCATGAGGTGGAAGTGCTCGAGCGCCAGCCGGGTGCGGCGCTGGAGACCAGCTTCGCGAACGCGGGCGAGGTCTCGCCTGGCTATTCCACGCCCTGGGCCGGGCCGCACGTGCCGGTCAAGGCAATCAAGTGGATGCTGATGAAGCACGGCCCGCTCGTGGTTCGGCCGAAGCTCGATCTCGCCATGTGGCGCTGGATCGCTCAGATGCTGCGCAACTGCACGCAGAAGCGCTACATGCTGAACAAGAGCCGGATGGTGCGCCTGGCCGAATACAGCCGCGACGTCCTCGTCCAGCTGCGTGCCGATACCGGCATCGCCTATGACGAGCGCTCGCAGGGCACGCTTCAGCTCTTCCGCACCCAGCAGCAGCTCGACGACATCGGCGAGGACGTCGCGGTGCTCAGGCAAGGCGGCGTGCCCTTCGAGGTGCTGGACGCGGAGGGCTGCATCCGCGCCGAGCCGGCCCTGGCGCATGTCCGCGGCAGGTTCGTGGGCGGGCTGCGGCTGCCGGGCGACGAGACCGGCGACTGTCACCTCTTCACTTGCAAGCTCGCGGCCATGGCGGCGGACCAGGGCGTCGTCTTCCGCTACGGCAGCAGGATCGAGGCGATCGAGGCGGACGGCGAGCGTGTCTCGGCCGTGCGCACGCTGGAAGGAAGCATCGCCGGCGACGCCTTTGTGGTGGCGCTTGGCAGCTATTCGCCGCTCCTGATGCGCCCGCACGGCGTCGACATCCCGGTCTTTCCGGTCAAGGGCTACTCCATCACCGTCCCGATCACCGATCCGGCGGGTGCGCCCGAATCGACCGTCATGGACGAGACCTACAAGGTCGCCATCACCCGCCTGGGCGATCGCATCCGGGTCGGCGGCACGGCCGAGGTGGCCGGGTTCGACCTGGCCCTGCGCGCGGGCCGCCAGGCGACCCTGGTCAATTCCGTGGGCGACCTGTTCCCGCGCGGCGGCGACTATGCCAACGCTCAGTTCTGGTGCGGGCTGCGGCCGATGACGCCGGATGGCCCGCCGGTCATCGGCAAGGTCCGCTACGACAATCTGTGGCTGAACACCGGTCACGGCACGCTCGGCTGGACGATGGCCTGCGGCTCGGCCCGGGTGATCGCCGACCAGATGTCCGGACGCCGCCCGGACATCGATACGGCTGACCTCCAGCTTTCCCGCTACGCCTGAGAGCGCGCCAGACCGGCAGCCAGCGCCCCGATGTGCTCCGGACCGATCCCGCAGCACCCGCCGACAATGGATGCGCCAGCCCCCACCCACTGCCGGGCGCAGTCGAGGTAGGCATCCGGTCCGGTATCGTCCCTAAGGCCGCTCAAGCCCTCGTTGGCGGCTTTTCTGGCACGCGGGACGAAGGCATTGGCATAGACGCCCAGCGTCTGGCCCGCCGGCACCGCTTCGCGCGCCTCCAGGATCGCTGCCTCCATCACCTCGGGCGGGCTGCAATTGAAGAGGATGGCCGCAGCTCCCAGGTCCACCGCCCTGGCGGCGGCCTTCCGGACCTCTTCGCCCGAACGCAGGCGGGCGCGTCCATCGGCCAGTTCCTCGGCCAGCGTGAACGACAGCCAGAGCGGCCGGCGGTCGTCGCCGAGCATCGCCCGGACCGTCTCCACTTCCCGGATCGAACTCTGCGTTTCCGCCAGCCAGAGGTCCACATGCAGCGCCAGGCCATCGATCAGCGGCCGGAGGATCCGGCTGGCCTCGACAGGCTCGAACAGGTCCGGGCGATAGGAGCCCAGCGGCGGCGGTAGCGATCCCGCCACCCGCACATTGCCTTGCCCGGCCACCCGTCGCGCCAGCGAGCCGGCAAGGTCGGCCAGTTCGCGGCCGTTTGCGGCAAAGCGCGGCTCCCCGAGATGGAAGGGCACGATGGCATAGCTGTTGGTGGTGATGACCGTTGCGCCGGCATCGACATAGGCTTGATGCGCCCGGCTGACGAAGGATGGGGCCTCAAGCAGCGCCAGTGTCGACCATTCCGGCTGGCGGAACGGCGCGCCCATCCGCATGAGCTCGCGCCCCATGCCGCCATCGAGGATCGTCACGCCATCGGTCATCGTCTGCCCCTTCGCGGCGTCGTTCAAGGGCCCACGTTCCGGCCAAAGCAAGCCGAAGGCAACCTGCCCATCAGCGGCGGGACCGCGACCGGCGGCAAGGTTCCAGGTCGAACCGGCCATGGCGCACGGCTTCCTCGATCTGGTCGTGGCGGATCCCGAGGTCGAGCAGGAGGAAATCGTCCGCCCTCCTCAGCTCGATGATCGTGCGCCGCATATCCCGCTCCTGGACCCACAGCCTGATCGAGCCCGCGACGAGCCGGACCAGCCAGGCCAGCCCCAGGTCCGGCCGGAGCGCACGGCGCCCGGCGAGCATCGAGAACATCGCACCGACTTGCATCTGCTTCCTCCTTGGCCACCGAAGAGCACTTTCTTCGACCTTCTCATTGTTCCTCAAAACACCAAGCCGAGATGTGCTGCAGGTCACACCCGCAAGGTGAACCGGAGCGACGGCTACAGAACTGCAGGGTGCGGGTGCGGAACTACGTCCGCCGGCCGTCGTTGCTACGGTCTAGCCGCAAGGAGAGCACCGCATGGAAATCAGGAACGACAAGGCCGCGAAGGAAAAGCTCGTCGGGCTGATCAAGGATTGCCGCATCGCCATGCTGACTACGCGTCACGCGGATGGCGCCATGCACAGCCGGCCGATGGGAACGGTGGAAGCCGAGTTCGACGGGTACTTGTGGTTCTTCACCGACAACCATGCCGAGATGGTCCAGGACATCCAGAAGGTACCGGATGTCGCCGTCACCTACTCTGACGAGCGCAAGCAGAACTACGTTTCCATCACCGGCAAGGCGCAGATCCTGCACGACCCGGACAAGGTGAAGGAACTATGGGGCGAATCGCTGCGCGTCTGGTTCCCCAAGGGCCCCAGCGACCCGGCCATCGCTCTCATCAAGGTCGACGTGACGATGGCTGAATACTGGGATGCACCGTCGAGCACGATGCTGCACGCTTACGGCTATGTGAAGGCGGTGACGACCGGCGAGCGGCCGAAGCATACGGGCGAGCAGGTAGGCGTCACGTTCTGAGACTCAGCCTTCCCCGACACCATCGAGCGACCGCCAGAATTCCAGGCGCGCCGGAACCCTCGCCGGCCGCCGCTCGGCGGTCAGGTCGTCGATGAACGCGACCGAGCGGACGACATCCGAAACCTCGTAGGGCTTGGCGATCAGGCCCCAGGCGGCGGCGCGATGAGCCCGTGCCTGGGCCACCTGCGCGCTCAGGAACAGGACCGGGACCCGGTGGCGCTCGTGCAGCGCCCGGGCCAGGATCGTCCCGTCGCCGCCTTCGCGCAGGTCGATGTCGATCAGCGAGATCGGGGACAATGTGGTCCACCATGGCGAGCGCGCCTTCCACATTGTCGGCAGGTCCCAGCACCTCGTGCCCCGCCTCCCGCACGCCCAGTTCCAAAGCCAGCCCGATGAGAAGTTCATCTTCGACGATCAGTACCAGCATGTTCTTCCCGGCTGGAGCCGACGATCCTGCTGCTCGCTGAAGACGTGCAAGCAGTTGACCATCGTTACCTCCAGTTGCCTTGAGATATCTTTGACGCCGCCATTACTATTTCTAATGCTGTATCTACAACATGCAACCGCTCTCTTGATCAGTTTCCTGATTCCGCAGGGACTAGCTGCAGCACGGGAGCGGGAAAGCTCCACAGGCGTGCCACCGTGCGGTGCTGCAGGGCTGTGCATCAAGGCTTGACCACCGCTTCGACGGCATCAAGTTCCGCTCTGTACCGCGCCCGGTGCACCAGCCGGCGTCCTAGCAGGAGGATCTGGCATGCCGCCTAGGAAAGGAAAGGGCTGCAGTCGCCGCGAGGCCTTGGCCGGAGCCGCGGGTCTTGCGGCGGGATCGCTGATCGGTGCCGCGCCGGGCCTCGCCCAGGAACTGCCGGTCGCGACGCGCACGATCCCCTCGTCCGGCGAGCCGGTGCCCATGGTGGGCCTTGGGAGCTGGATCACCTTCAATGTCGGTGACGACATCGTCCTGCGGGATGAATGCGCCGAGGTGATGGAAGCCTTCTTCGCAGCCGGCGGACGCCTGATCGATTCGTCGCCGATGTACGGTTCCGCACAACCAGTGATTGGCTATGGCCTGGACAAGCTCGGCCGGCCGCCGCAGCTCTTGTCCGCCGACAAGGTCTGGATCTCCTCGGTCGATTCAGGCCCGGCGCAGATCGAGGAATCGCGGGCTCATTGGGGCGTCGAGCGCTTCGACCTCCTGCAGGTCCACAACCTGGTGAGCTGGGAAGGCCATCTCGACACGCTGGAGGCGATGAAAGCCGATGGCCGCCTCCGCTATGTCGGCATCACGACGTCGGAGGGCCGCCGCCACCGTGAGTTCGTGGAGGTCATGCGCACCCGGCCGCTCGACTTCGTCCAGCTGACCTACAACATCCTCGACCGCGAGGTGGAGGAGACGATCCTCCCGCTGGCGCAGGAGCGCGGCATCGGCGTGATCGTCAACCGCCCGTTCAGGCAGGGCGATCTCGTCCAGGAGGTCGAGGACTATCCGCTGCCGGACTTCGCCGGCGAGATCGGCTGTGCGACCTGGGCGCAGTTCCTGCTGAAGTTCATCATCTCCCATCCCGCGGTCACCTGTGCCATTCCCGCTACCACGAAGGTCGAGCATGTCCGGGAGAACCTCGCCGCCGCGCAGGGGCCGTTGCCGGATGCCACCATGCGGGCGCGGATGGTGGCCCACGTCGAGGATCTTTGATGTCCGAATGGTGGACCTATGGCCTTTCGGATTTCCTCCTCTTCTCGCCCCGCACCTATGTCCGCCTGATCGAGCTCTACAACCTTTCGATCTGGCCGGCACAGCTGGCAGCCGTTGCAGCAGGCGTCGTAATCCTGGTGCTCCAGCTACGCGCCGTCAGGCTGGCTGGCCTCGGTCTGCTCGGCCTTTGCTGGCTCTGGATCGCCTGGGCCTGGTTCGGCCAGCGCTATGCGACCATCAACTGGGCGGCATCCTATGCCGGCCTTGCCTTCGCGGCGGAGGGAGCCTTGCTGCTCGCAGCCGCTTTCCTGAGCAGGGAGCGGAGCAGCGAGCCATGGCTCGTCGGCACGGGGATCGTCCTGACCCTGGCGGGATTGTTCGCCCTGCCGCTCCTGGAGTTGCTGTCGGGCGAGCGCGGCTGGAAACAGGTCGCGATCTTCGGAATCATGCCTGATCCGACCGCGATCGTGACGCTGGGAGTGCTGGTGCCCTTGGGCGGCCGGATTGCCCGGATCGCGCTCGTCGTCCCACTACTGTGGTGCATGGTGGCCGGCGCCACGCTGCTGGCGATGGACGGGCCTGGGGCCTGGGCAGCGCCGCTCGCGGGGGTGGTTGGGATCATCGCCATCGTCGCCCATCTGTGGTCGACGCGACGGCGTGGCTTCATTGCCCGGCCACCGACTTGATTTGCACCGGCAAGGCACGACAGCGCCCTCGATCCGTTTCGGCTTTCGGAACAGCGGCAGCGGGATCATGACAGCCCGGCATGTTGCCGCGATGTCGGCATGAGAGATGGGATGACAGTCGAAGGCTCGTTCGCAGGTTTCGCGAAAGCATCGCCACAGCAGAACGTGGAACGGGATCAGGCCCATCGGATCGTGCGGCCTGGCAGGAACTGCTGGCGGGTCGCCAAAGCCACGCGCGCCACCCTCCTGCCCGACGCCGCCTCCTATTTCGCCCGGCTCGAGCAGACGCTGCATCGCGCCGAGCACTCGATCCTGATCGTCGGCTGGGACTTCGATGGCCGGATCCCGCTCTGTCCCGAAGGCCAAGTCTGCCAGCCGCTCGGGCCGATGCTGCGCTCGCTGGTCGAGGAGAAGCCGAACCTCCGGATCCACATCCTGGTCTGGAGCTTCGCGGTCGTGCACGCGCCGAGCTCACCCGCCCAGTTGCTGGTGGGTGCGGAATGGCAGGATCATCCGCGCATCACGGTGCGTCTGGATCAGGAGCATCCGATCTATGCCGCGCACCACCAGAAGATTATTTGCGTCGACGACCGGGTAGCGTTCGCCGGCGGGATCGATCTCACCGTGAAGCGGTGGGACACCTGGCGGCACAAGCACAACGACCGGCGGCGCACCGATCCGGACGGGAACCTCTACGAGCCCGTCCACGACATGCAGATGATCGTGGAGGGGGACGCCGCCACGGTGGTGGCCGATGTGGCCAAGATGCGCTGGAAGGTGGCTACCGGCGAGGATCTGCCGGCCGTATCGGCGGTGCGCGACCTCTGGCCCGAGGGACTGGAGGCCCATTTTCGCGATACCGACGTTGCGGTCGCCCGCACCCTGCCCGTCTGGCGGAACCAGCCGCCCGTCCACGAGATCGGACGGCTGACGCTCGATGCTATCGCCGCAGCCCGGCAATGCATCTATGTCGAGGCGCAGTATTTCGCGAACTTCGAGGTTGCCGAGCGGCTAGCCGAAAGCCTGATGCAGCCGGAAGGACCCGAGGTCGTCGTGCTGATGACCCACGTGCTGCCGGCAAAGCTCGAGCAGTTCATCATGGGCCGCAACCGCGACCGCGTGTTGCGCCGGCTGCACCGGGCGGACCGCTACGGCCGCTTCGGCGCGTTCTACCCGACGACGCCGTCGGATCAGGGTGCCCGCGAGATCCTGATCCACGCCAAGCTGATGATCGTCGACGACACCTTCCTGCGCGTCGGCTCGGCCAACATCAACAACCGGTCGGTCGGCCTGGATACGGAATGCGACCTGGCCATCGAGGCAGTCGACGAGCAGCAGCGGACGTCGATCGCCACGATCCGTCGCCAGCTCCTTTCCGCCCACCTGCACGTGACGCCAACGGAGCTTGCCGAGGCGGTCAGCCGGCACGGCTCGACGATTGCCGCGATCCGCGCACTCCAGCAGGAAGGCAAGGGCCTGAACGCCTTCCCGCCCATCGACCTGCACGGCCCGGTCCGGCCGGTGGTCTGGACCAGCATCCTCGATCCCAAGCGCCCCCTGTCGGAAACCTGGCAGCGTTTTCTCAGGAAGAAGAACCGGCAGGCCCGGCTGGCGATTTCATCCTGACGCCTTGCCGGCCATCGCCATGCGCAGCGGTGGTGCGTCGCTGCCGGCCGCCCGGCGGTCCTTTGCGCGGATCCGGAGCTCGGTGATCGCGAACACAAGGCCGCCGATTAGCAGCGGCAGGAAGAAATAGATGCAGCGAAAGGCGATCAGGCCGCCGATGATCTGGTCGCCCGGCATCAGGAACAGGACGACGCTCTCGATGACGCCGAGCCCGCCCGGCACGTTGGAGATCATCGTCGTGGTGTTGGCGATGATGAAGATGGCGGCGACACCAAGGAACGGCATGTCGCTGAACGGCAGGAGCGTCTGGTGCAGGCAGGCCGCCACCAGGATGAAGTTGACCGTCCCGGCCGCCACCTGCCCCAGCGCCACCTTCAGGGTCGGCATCTGGAACGACCAGTGGTAGATGCGCAGCGGAGCCCTGAGCGTCGCCGAAAGCACGACATAGACGATCGTCAGCAGGATGCCGCCGGCTCCCATGGCGAGCATGGAGCCGTGGCTCATGCCGGTGATCCGCTCGCCCAGGTCCGGCCGCAGCAGCAGCCCGGCCCCGCCCAGCGCGATCAGTCCGACGCCCACGGTGACGCCACAGAGCAGGATGATCTTGGCGACCTCCTCGTTGCTCAGGCCCCAGCGGCGATAGAAGCGGTAGCGGATCATGCCGCTACTCAGCGCCGCCAGGCCCAGCGTATGGCCGATCGACAGGCCCAGGAAAGACGCCAGCGCCACCTTCGGGTAAGGCAGCCGCCTGCCTGCATAGCGGATGCCCAGCCAGTCGAACCAGGTCAGCGACAGATAGCTCGCTGCCGAGAACAGGCAGGCAAGGAGCAGGTGCTCCATCGGGACGGACAGCACCGCTGCCCACAGTTCCTCCCAGCTGTACTGAGAAAACGTCCGGTGCAGCAGATAGCCGGCCAGGACCAGGGAGGCGACCGTGATCCCGGTCGTGCCCCAGCGCTTCCACAAGGTCTTGGCTGCTCCGGCGGGCGGGGCCGCCTCGCCTTGCGCCGCCCGTTCGGGAAACGCGCCAGTCACACGAGCCTGCATCGAACCTGCACCGAATTTGTCATTGGCCATCAACCGCGCAGGGCAGCGATGGCTCCGGCCGGCTCGTGCTCTTCTTGTGCCTGCGGCAACGGCTCACGCGTGACTTCGAAATCCACCACCAGCGGCAGGTGGTCGGATGCCAGCTTCGCCAATGGCGTCCGGATGATCGCGACGTCCAGGATCTCGATGGGCCCGTCGAAGAAGACATGGTCCAGCGCCAGGACCGGGAAGCGGCTCGGGAAGGTGGCCCGCCGGCGGCAGCCGGACAGGACGTCCTGCACAGCGGTCAGCTGCCGTCGGATCTTGCGGTAGGCGCTGGTGAAGGGCGGAGCATTGAAGTCGCCGGTGAGGATCACCGGGCGGCGGCAGTCCGGGCGGCCGAGCCAGTCGGGCCCGAGCAGCGCCCGCGCCTGGGCCACGCGTTCGGCGCCGAGCAGCCCCAGATGGGCGTTGATCACCTGCACCTGCCGTTCTTCCACCTGGACCTCCGCCCACAGCGCGCCGCGCGGCTCGATCAGTGGCCGTTGGACGAGGCCCGGCAACGGCCCCGCCTTGACCAGGCGCGACGGCAGGCCGGTCAGGATGGCGTCCCCATACTGCTCCTCCATGACGCGCAGGGCTGCATGGAAGTGCCTGTCCATCCCGAGCAGGTCGGCGATCACCAGGGCCTGATCGATTCCGCCGGTCCGTTCGCGCCCGACATCCAGTTCCTGGAGCGCCACGATGTCCGGCGCGCAGCTCGCGATGACCTCCACGATCCGCTCAGGCGACAGGATGCCGTCCACGCCCAGGCAGCGATGCACATTGTAGGTCAGCAGGCGGGTCAAGCTTCACTCCGGGAACATTCGATCCAACCACCGGCCAGGAAGCCGGTCAGCGGCCATCCACCTCGATGCCGGCCAGCTTCTCGTAGACCTTCACCACGGCGGCATCGTCCTCCTGCCCGAAGCCCGCGGCGGCCGCTGCCAGAAACTGCTGGTGTGCCGATGCTGCGATCGGCAGCGGGAAGCGCAGGTGGCGCCCGGTGTCCAGCACCAGCCCCAGGTCCTTCACGAAGATCTCGACGGCCGAGCGGGGCGCGAAGTCCCGGTCCAGCATGTGCGGCACCCGGTTCTCGAACATCCAGGAGCGGCCCGCCGCGTTGCAGATCACCTCGAACAGCTCGCGTGCATCTGCGCCTGCCCGCACGCCCAGCGCCATTGCCTCGGCCGCTGCCGCGATGTGCACGCCCGCCAGCAACTGGTGGACGGTCTTGACCGTGGAGCCGGTCCCGATGGTCGGGCCCAGCCGGAACACCTTGGCGGCACAGGCGTCGAGCAACGGCGCCGCCTTGGCGAAGGCTTCCTCGCTGCCGGACGCCATGAAGGTGAGTTCGCCGTCCGCGGCGCGGGCGGCACCGCCCGATACCGGGGCGTCCAGGAACAGATGGCCCGCTTCCTCCACCCGCTTGCCGATCCGCTCGGCATCCGAGGCGGGAATGGTGGCGCTCGCAATGACCACCGCACCCTTCGGCAGCCCGGAGAGCGCCCCGCCCGCGCCGAACAGGCTGTCCTCTAGCTGCTGGGCGTTGACCACCATGACGAGCAGGATGTCCGCACCCTCGGCAACGTCGTGCGCCGATGCGGCAGGCGTCACGCCATCGATGGTGGTCGGCCGTACATCATAGCCGCGGACCTGCAGCCCTGCGCGCGCGGCGGCACCGGCCATCCCGCCACCCATGGACCCGAGCCCGATCACGCCCACCTGCATCGCTCATCTCCGTTGCCGTTCCCGTGCATACCTGCGCGCGCCGGGGTGACGAGACAAGCTGCCTCCGGCCCTGCTTACGCTCGACGGACGGGCGCACTAGGATCGGCGCCCGCTTCAAAAGGGAGATGATGATGACGGCACTCGCCACGCGCGAGATCGGGACCACTGGGCTGAAAGTGCCGGTGCTGGGTTTCGGATCGGCACCGCTCGGAGACATCTACGAGAAGATCCCGGAGGCACGCGCGCTGGCTACGGTTCAGGCCGCCTATGACACCGGTTGCCGGCTGTTCGATACGGCACCGCTCTACGGCTACGGCCTGTCCGAGCACCGGGTCGGCCACGTCATCCGCCAGCAGCCGCGCGATTCCTATGTCCTGTCGACCAAGGTCGGCCGCTGGCTGAAGCCGACCCCGCCCGAGCAGATCGACCGCGGCCAGTGGATCGGCGGGCTGAACATGCAGCCGGTCTATGACTACTCCTATGACGGCACCTTTCGCGAGGTGGAGCACAGCCTGCAGCGCCTGGGCGTGGAGCGGATCGACATCCTCCTCATCCACGACGTCGACATCTGGACCCACGGCACGCGCGAGGCCTACGAGGAGCGCTACAAGCAGGCGGTGGACGGCTCGTTCCGCGCCCTGGCCGAGCTGCGCAGCCAAGGCGTGGTCAAGGCGATCGGCATGGGCGTGAACGAGATCGAGCCCTGCAAGCGCCTCGCCACCGATGCCGATCCCGACGTCTTCCTCCTGGCCGGCCGCTACACGCTGCTGGAGCAGGAAGGCCTGGACGACCTGATGCCGCTGGCGCGCCAGAAGAAGTTCTCCTTTCTCCTGGGCGGCCCGTTCAACTCCGGCATCCTCGCGACCGGGCCGATCGAGGGTGCGAAGTACAACTACAAGCCCGCACCGCCCGAGATCCTGGAGCGCGTGCGACGGATCGAGGCCGTGTGCAAGCGCCACACCGTGCCGCTGGCCGCCGCCGCCATCCAGTTCCCGCTGGGCCTCCCCGAGATCGCCTCGATCATCCCGGGTGCGGTGAAGCCGGAGGAGGTGCACGCCAATACCCGGCTGATGACCCACCCGATCCCGGCGGCCCTTTGGGACGACCTGCGCGAGGAAGGCCTGCTGCGCGAAGGAAGCCCCGCCCCGTCCTGACGGGTTGGGTCCCACGCCCCATCGACCGCGCCACGACCTGCAGCCCGGCGGCTTTGCTGCCGGGCTGTCGACGCAATCCTGATCGAACCAGTCCAGGAAGGGGGCGTCACGCGTGGCGGCCCGAGGCTTCTGCGAGCGATGCGGCACCGCTCAGCCGGCCTTGGCGTTGCCGGGGATCGCGAGGCTGGGGGCGCTCCTGGCAGTGACGCGCGGCGTTCACGCCACCCGTATCCAGTTGGAGCGAGACCGGCGCATCCGGCCTTCCATGTGCCAAAGCATGTAGCCGCTCCGGCAAAGGAGCGGCCGCATGATGCTGGCCGACGACCAGCGCATCGTCCCGCACCGAGAGCCGCATAAGATATATCATCCCCCACGTTACAAATCTCATGAACGATGTTATGAACCGTGCAACCCGGCCGGATGAAGCTGTGGGCCCGGGTTCTGGGAGGCATGGAATGCGCAAGGCGAAATGGGGCCTGCTCGCGGGAGCGGCGCTGGCGGTCGGGCTGTCGTCGTTCGCGGCGGCCGCAAAGGATTATCGGGTCGCGGTGATCCGCTGGGACCCCAACGACATCTATTTCAACGGCGTTCAACTGGGCCAGGAGCAGGAGCGTCGGCGCATCGAGACGGAAACGGGCGACAAGATCGAGTTCTCGGTGTTCGGCGCCAACGACGTCACCAAGCAGCGCAACGCGCTGGATGCGCAGATCGCGCGCGGCGTGGACGGCGTGCTGCTGGTGCCATGGCGCGGCGAAGCGATGGTCAAGGTCGTGAACGACCTCTACGAGCAGGGCATTCCGGTCGTGGTCTCCAACGCCTACGTGCCGAAGGCGAAGGAAACCTTCGTCGCGTTCGACAACGAGACGGCCGGCCGCAAGGGCGGCGAAGCGATCGTGGCCTGGCTGGACAAGAACCGCGGCCAGGACTGGCGCAGCAAGGACGGCGTGATCGTCGAGCTGCGCTGCATCATCACGGCCTCCTTCGACATCGGCCGGCACAACGGCTACCAGTCGGTGTTCGCCCCGATCGTCGAGCAGCATCCGAACATCAAGGTCGAGGTGCGTGAGGCCGGCTGCGACGGCTCGAAGGCGCGCAAGGCGGTGGACGACCTGATCGCCCGCTACGGCAAGGAGCAGATCCTGGCGGTGGCCTCCATCGACGGCACCATGGGCATCGGCGGCGCCATTCCGGCCTTCGCGGCGCAGGGCATGCTCGCCAAGTCCAGCGATCCCAACCACATCCCGGTCGCGACCATCGACGGCACCAAGCCCGAGCTGGAAGCCGTGGAGCGCGGCGACCTGACCCATGTGTCGGTCCAGCCGGCCACCGGCGAGGGCATCGTGTCGATGCGGCTGCTCTACGACATGATGAAGAGCGGCAAGCTCCTGACCAAGTCTGCCGAGAAGGGCACCTATGACGTGGGCTCGCAGGAGCTCTGGACTCCCGTCGAGGTCATCCCGTCCGATGAGTTCGACGGCGACTGGTACAAGACCCAGGCCTACTCGATCCCGGGCGACGTTCCGCCGAACGACCCGCGCAACTGGGCGATCCAGATGGAGGCCACGCCGGAAGGCAAGGCGGCTTCCGAGGGCGGCTGAACCAACGCCTTCCCTGTCATGGCCGGCCAGCGCGCCGGCCATGACGTCACGAGATGACGAAGAGCCAGACCTTGCCGCCTGACAGCGCCGCGACCTCCTATCGCCTGGACCACCTCACCAAGACCTTCCCCGGCATCGTCGCGGCCTCGGACGTGAACATGCATGTCCGCCAGGGCGAGATCCACGGCATCATCGGGCGCAACGGTGCCGGCAAGTCGGTGCTGGTCAGCATGATCGCAGGCGTGCTGCAGCCGTCTTCAGGGACGATCACGGTCGGCTCCACCACGGTGGACGGCGCGCACTACGATCCGGTCAAGGCGCACGAGCTGGGCGTGTCGCTCATCCCGCAGGAGCCACGCTTCGCCAAGCGGATGACCGTCACTGAGAACCTGTTCATGGGCCGGCCGATCGCGGGACCGCTGGGCTTCCTGAAGCCGAGAGCGATGCGGGATATGGTGCGGGAGGTCGCGGCCGAGCTCGACCTCCAGGTCGATCCCGAGCAGCCGATCGGCAGCCTGCCGATCGAGATCCAGCAGCTCCTGGCCTTCGGCAAGGCGCAGGTGGTCGACCGGGCAAGAGTGATCCTCCTGGACGAGATCACCGCCTCCCTTTCCCGCCAGCGCAAGACGATGCTGCTGACCCGGTTGCGCGAGCTGGTCGGCCGCGAGCAGTCGCGCTCCTACACGCTGATCTCCCACCACGTGAACGAGATCCTGGAGTTTTGCGATCGCGTCACCGTCATGCGCGACGGCCGCGCCGTCGCGACGCTCGACGTGGCGACGACCTCCAGCCGCGAGCTGGCCGACTGGATCGTGGGCGACATCCCCAAGGCGGCGGTGCGCCGCGAGGCCGGCATCGCCGAAGGCCCGCGCGTCTACGCGGTCCGCAAACTCACCAAGGCCGGCACCTACCGGGACGTCGACCTGGAGCTGCGGATCGGCCGCGTCACCGGCCTTGCCGGCCTGGATGGCTCGGGCAAGGACGAGGTCGCCGAGACCCTGTTCGGCCTGGTCCATGCCGACAGCGGCGAGATCGTCGACGACAAGGGACCGGCCAGGGTCTCGGACCCTGCCGCCGCGCTCAAGGACGGTGTCGCCTATCTCGCCAAGCACCGCGAGCAGCACGGCGTCATCCAGAACCGCTCGATCCAGGAAAACATCCTGATCTCGAGCTACCCCACCGTGACCAATGCGCTGGGCTTCATCAATGGCAGCCGTGCGCGCGCCATCTCGGCCGACAAGGTCACCTCCATGAAGGTGAAGGCGGCGGGTCCGGAGGTGGGCATGAGCACGCTGTCCGGCGGCAACAAGCAGAAGGTGCTGATCAGCCGCCTGAGCCTGACCAGCCCGCGCTTGTTCGTCCTGAACGAGCCGACCCGCGGCGTGGACCTGGCGACCAAGCCCGAGATCCTGAACTCGATCCGCAACGAGCTGTCGAAGGCCAGCGCCGTCGTCATGCTGTCCGAGAACGAGGACGAGCTGATCGACGTCTGCGACGAGATCCACGTGTTCTTCCGCGGGGTGGTCGTCGAGACCTTGCGCCGGGGCGAGCCCGGCTTCGACGTAGGATCACTGTACCGGGCCATCCAGGGAGTTTGATGATGAAGGGCGGCCTGCTGCTCTACGTGTTCGAGCGCCACCTGATCTGGGTGCTGCTCGCGGTCCTGGCCCTGTTCGGCCTGACCGTGCAGGGCTTCACCAACCCGCAGAACCTTTTGAACGTGCTGTGGGCCGCAGCGCCGCTCGGCTGCATGGTGCTGGGCCTGTTCCTGGTGCTCCTGATCAAGGAGGTCGACCTTTCCCTGGAATCGACCTTCGCCTTCGGCCCGACCGTCGCCATCGTCGCCATGCAGAACTGGCTGCCCGACCTGATCGGCCCGGTCACCGCCGCCATCCTGACGCCGATCATCGGCCTTGTCGTCGGCGGGGCCGCCGGCCTGTTCGCCGTCACGCTCCGGGTGAATGCCTTCCTGGTGACGCTCGCCACCCTCCTGCTCATGCGCGGCGTGGTGATCTGGCTGATCCCCGAGGGCATCTACTACCTGCCGTCCGAGTACACCTATCTCGGCGAGCAGCGCTTCTTCGGCATACCCATCGCCATCTTCGTCTGGCTGGCGCTCTACCTCGTCGCCTATGCGCTCATCGAGCGGCACCGGCTCGGCAAGGAGATCTATGCGATCGGCAACAATGAGGAGGCGGCCTTCGTGGCCGGCGTGAAGGTCAAGCGCACCAAGATCCTGTGCTTCGCGATCGCCGGCTTCGCCGCGGCACTGGGCGGCATGCTGGAAGTGGGCCGCCTCCAGTCGGTGGTGGCCGACCTCGGGCAAGGCTCGATCCTCATGGTGTTCGCCGGCACGATCCTGGGCGGTACCTCGCTGTCCGGCGGCGTCGGCCGGTTGTCGGGCGTCTTTGGTGCCGTCATCGTGATCGCGGTGATCGAGAACCTGATGAACCTGATCGGCATCGAGCCTTCCATCCGCCAGATGGTGTTCGGCCTGGTGCTCCTGGTCGCCATCTGGCTGGCCAGCCTTCAGGATCGCATCGCGCTCAGGGCAGCAAGGTGACGCCATGACCAAGTACGTCCTGGGCATCGACAGCGGGCTGACCATCACCAAGGCCGCCCTGTTCGACGAGCAGGGCCGGCTCGCCGGTGTCGGCCGCGCCGACGTGACCCGCCACGAGCCCCTGCCCCGCCATGTCGAGCGCGACATGGAGGAGCACTGGCTGGCCACCTGCAAGGCGATCGCCGACGCGCTGCAGGCCGCCGGTGCCACCGGTGACGACGTCGCCGCGATCGGCATGTCCGGCCATGGCGACGGTCTCTATCCGCTCGACCGCGATTCCCGCCCGCTCGGCCGTGCCATCCTCTCGCTGGACGGCCGTGCCCACGAGGTCGTCGAACGCTGGCAGGCCGAGGGCCGCTTTCCGACGATGCTGGCGGCGATGGGCCAGGAGGTAGCCCCCTCCTCACCCACGGCCGTGCTGAGCTGGATCAAGCAGCACGAGCCGGAGCGCTATGCCCGGTTCGGCCATCTCCTCTACTGCAAGGACTGGCTGCGCTTCCGCCTGACCGGATCGATCGCGACCGATCGCACGGAAGCCAGCACGGCCTTCACCAATGTCCAGACCCAGCTCTACGACCCGGACGTGGCCGCCCTCTTCGACCTGCCGGAGGTCATGGAACGCCTGCCACCGGCCCTGGAGCCGACCTCGATCGCGGGCTACGTGACCGAGGATGCCGCCCAGGCGACCGGGCTGCGCGTCGGCACGCCCGTCGCAGCAGGGCTCCACGACGTGACCGCCACGGCCGTCGGCATAGGCGTGGTCGAGGCGGGACAGCTGGCACTGGTGGCCGGCACCTACTGCATCAACGAGGTGATCTCGTCCCTGCCGGTGATCGACCGGGCCTGGTTCTGCCGTAATGGCTTCGCACCCGGCACCTGGATGAACATGTCGATCTCGCCTGCCTCGTCCGCCAACATCGACTGGTTCGTCGGCCAGTTCTGCCGCGATGCCGCGCAGACGGCCAAGGCCCAAGGCGTGTCCGTCTTCCAGGTGCTGGAGCCGGAACTGGCAGCCGCCTTCGCCCGCGAAGGCGGCATCGTCTACCACCCCTTCCTCTACGGCTCGCCTCATGCCGCCGTATCCAGCGCGGCCTTCATGGGCGTGCTGGGCCGGCACGAGCGGGGCGACCTGATGCGCGCGCTGATCGAGGGCGTGGTCTTCAACCACCGCACCCATGTCGACGCGCTTCGCCGCGGCTTCCCGCTGGACCGCGCGGCCCTGGCTGGCGGTGGTGCTCGCAGTCCCCGGATCGCCCAGCTCTTCGCCGACGCCCTGAACCTGCCGGTCGTCGTGCCCGATGCGGAGGAGGTAGGTGCCCTGGGTGCGGCCATGTGTGCCGGTGTGGCGGCCGGCTGGTTCGATCATCTCTCGGACGCGGCCGCCGTGTGCTGCCGCGCGTCGAGCACCTACCAGCCGGAGCCCGCCGCCGCGGCCCGCCTGGATCTGGCCTACCGGCGCTACATCCGGTCGGTGGGCACGGTGCAGGGTCTTTGGCCGAGCCTGAACGGGAGTGACGCCGCTTGATCGATCGTCGGCAGCAACTGGAGCGCCTGCGTGCCCGGCAGGATTGGCCGGTCGTGATCGTTGGCGCCGGCATCAACGGGATCGGCACCTTTCGCGACCTGTCGCTGCAGGGCGTCGACTGCCTGCTGGTCGACAAGGGTGACTTCTGCTCCGGCGCCAGCTCCGCCCCGTCCCGGATGATCCATGGCGGCCTGAAATATCTCGAGACCGGCGAGTTCCGCCTGGTCGGCGAAGCAACGCACGAGCGCAACCGCCTCCTGAAGAACGCGCCCCACCTCGTCCGCCCGCTGGAGACGGTGGTGCCGCTGCGCTCGCGCCTGGGCGGGCTCACCGATGCCATCTCCCGCTTCTTCGGCCGCAAGGGCGGCAGCGACGACCGGGGTGCCTGGATCGTCAAGGTCGGCTTCGCGCTCTACGACTATCTGGGCCGCAAGGAGCGGACCATGCCCACCCACCGGATGATGGACCGCGAGGAAACTCTGAAATCCGTCCCGGGCCTGGATCCTTCCGTGGTGGGAGCCGGCATCTACTGGGATGCCTGGATCACGCAGCCCGAGCGGCTGGGCGTGGAGTTGGTGCTGGACGGCGAGGCGGCCAATCCTGCCTCGCTCGGCGTCAACCATGTCTCCCTGGAAGCCCACGAAGGCGACCGGCTGGTGCTGGCCGACACGATCGGTGGCGAGCGCTTCACCGTGCGCCCGCAGATCCTGGTGAACGCTGCCGGTGCCTGGATCGACGGCGCCAACCGGGCGGCCGGCGTAAGCTCGCAGCATATCGGCGGCACCAAGGGGTCGCATCTCCTGCTCGACCATCAGGAGATGCACGCCGCCCTGGCTGGCCGGATGGTCTATTTCGGCCGCAAGGACGGCCGGATCTGCCTGGCCTATCCGTTCCTGGACAAGGTGCTCACCGGCTCCACCGACATCCGCACCACGAAGCCCGACAGCGTCGTCTGCGAGGACGACGAGATCAACTACATGCTGGGGGCGCTGCGGGAAGTCTTCCCGTCCTTCCGGATCGACCGCGACCAGGTCGTCTACACCTATTGCGGCGTCCGCCCGCTTCCCGCCAGCGACGCCGCCAATCCTGGTATCGTCAGCCGCGACCATTCCATGCCGGTGCACGAGCCCCACGACGAGCGGCCGTTCCCGGTACTCTGCCTGGTCGGCGGCAAATGGACGACCTTCCGCGCGTTCTCGGCGGAGGTGACGGACGCGGTTCTGGAGCGCCTGGGCAAAAAGCGGCAGCGCGGCACCGAGATGGAGCCGATTGGAGGTGGCCGTCTGAACGGCCGCGCCAACGACGACGCGCGTCTACGCACCCTCCACGAGCGCTACGGCAGCCGCGCCCAGGACTTTCTAGCGACCCTCGAAGGCGTGAACGACCCGGACCGTCCGCTCACCCACCTGCCGGAGTACGGCACCCGCGAGATCGCCTGGCTCTGCCAGGCCGAGCGCGCGCCGACGCTGGCCGACCTGGTGCTCCGTCGCACCACCATCGCCATCACTGGACGCGCTACCCGCCCGGCCCTGGCGGAACTCGCGGACATCGCCGGCCGCACGCTCGGATGGGACGAGGCCAGGCAGCAGGCCGAGATCCAGGCCCTCCTGGACGAGCTCGCCAAGCGTCATCGCACCCTGGTGACCGATACCGGGCAGCACCTGCTCGCATGAGCGATGCTGCCCTCCAGAGCGGCGAGCGACGGCGGCAGAAGATCCTGGATCTCCTGCTGGAGCGAGGCTCCGTGACGGTCGACGAGCTGGCGGCGGACTTCCGCATCAGCCGGATGACCGTCCATCGCGACCTTGACCAGCTCGCCATGGACCAGCTCGTGCGCAAGGTCCGCGGCGGCGCCACAATCGAATCCTCGACGCTGATGGAGAGCGACTTTCGCTGGCGCACCAAAGTGGCGCTGGAGGAGAAGGCCGCGATCGCCAGGGCGGCCCTGGAGTTCGTGGAACCCGGCCAGTCCGTCATCATCGACGCCGGCACGACCGTGGGGGCACTCGCCGACCTCCTGGTCGAGCGTCGCCCGCTCACCGTCATCACCAACAACCTGGCCGCGATCGAGGCGCTGGCGCTGGTCGACCGCATCCGCCTGATCACGCTGGGCGGCCAGTACAGCCGCCGCTTCCACGGCTTCTTCGGCATGGCGACGGAGGAGATGCTGGCGGGGCTTCGCGCCGACGTCGCCTTCCTCGGCACCTCCTCGGTCTCCGGTACGCTGGCCTTCCACCAGGACCAGGACATCGTGAAGACAAAGCGCGGCATGATCGCTTCGGCCAACCGCTCCTATCTCCTGATCGACCGCTCCAAGTTCGGCCAGACCGCCCTGCACGTGCTCACCGATCTTTCCCGGTTCGCCGCGGTCGTCACAGGTGCCGGTGGCCTGCCGGACGAGGCGACCAGGCCGCTGGCCGAGGCGAACATCCCACTGGTGGAGGCGCAAGGTTGAGCCCGTCGAAAAGTCTCGCTTGGCGATCCGGATCCAGGCTTACTGACCTCGGACGACACCATCGTCCGCGGCGGCTCGAAGCCGCCTCAAGATGTCCAGGGTGGGAGCCTTCGGGGGAAGCGCCGTCATGATGCGCATGGGCATGATCATCGCCGCCTGTCTTGCCTGCACCGGCTGTGGCGGCGGGGTGGACGTGCCACGTGGTGCGGGTCAGCCGGAAGCCTATCTCGGCGAGGTGGTGGGCAACGGCCACTGCGTTCCGTTCGTGCAGCAGGTGGCTGGCCTCCCACGCTCTGCCGAATGGTCGCCGGGTCCCTTGGTGCGCGGCAACCCGGAGATCCCGCCGGGCACGCCGATTGCGACGTTCGAAGGGAACGGCACCTACGCCTCGCGGACCGGCAGCCACGCCGCCATCTATATCGGCCAGGACAGGAACGGCCTGTGGGTCTACGACCAGTGGCTGGGCCAGCCCGTGCACAAGCGCCTGATCCGCTTCGAGGGCGGCCTCGGCAAGAGCAGCGGCAGCAAGAGCAATGACGGTACCAAGTACCGCGTGATCGAGGTCGACGGAGCCTGAGCGAGTGGCTCCTGGGCGGCATGAACCTGTCATGCCGCCGATATCTGAGTGCTGACGGCTGCTAGCTCGACTTCGGCTTCAGCAGCACCTTGATCGAGTCCAGCCCGTACGCCATCTGGATCGCCTCGTCCCACTCCTCCAGCTTGTATTCGTGCGTCACGATCCCCTTGGACGTGACCAGCCCGCGCGACAGCAGGTCGATCGCGATCGGGTAGCAGTACGGGCCCAGATGCGCGCCCCGGATGTCCAGTTCCTTGCGGTCGCCGATGATCGACCAGTCCACCGTGGCCGGCGCCCCGAACACGGAGAACTCCACGAACCGGCCGAGCTTGCGGATCAGATCCAGCCCCTGGCCCACGCCGGCCGGCGAGCCCGTCGCCTCGATATAGACGTCGCACCCGTACCCGCCGGTATGCGAGCGCACGATCTCCAGCGCGTCCTCGTTCTTGGGATCGATCACCACGTCCGCGCCGAAGCCCAGCGCCAGCTTGCGCCGCTCCTCCACCATGTCGATGACGATCAGCTTCTTCGGCGTCTTGAGCTTGGCGACCTGGACCATCATCAGCCCGATCGGCCCGGCTCCCGCGATCACCACCACGTCATCGAGCTGGATGTCGCCTCGCTGCGCGGTGTGGATGGCGCAGGCCAAGGGCTCGATGATCCCTGCATCGTCCACCGGCATGTCGCGCGGGATCTTGTGCACGCGGGCCGTGGAATGCAGCCGCATGTACTCGGCCATGCCGCCATCGGCCACCTCGCGCTGGAAGCCGTAGATGTTGTGGACCTCGCACATCCAGTACTTGCCCGAGCGGCAGTAGCGGCACTGATCGCAAGGCACGATCTGCTCGGCGATCACCGTGTCGCCGACCTCGACCCCGAAATGCTCGGCCGCTCCCTCGCCCATCTCGTCGACATAGCCGAAGAACTCGTGGCCGGGGATCACCGGCGGCTTTACATAGGGCTGCTTGCCCTCCCAGAACATGGGCGCGCCCGACCAGCACTTGCAATCGCTGGCGCAGATCCCGCAGGCCCCGATCCGGATGACCAGCTCGCGCGGCCCGGCCGTCGGCCGCGCCACCTGCTCCACCCGATAGTCCTTCGGCGCATGGCAGACGATCGCGGTCATCCGGAAGTTCTGCTTGTTCATCCGTTCCTCATCCACGGCAACCCGCCACCGGCTCCCCGTCCGGCGGCCATGGCCGATGGTTAGTGCAGGGCCGGCCGGACGGCCAGCCTCGCTAGACCATCGTCACCTTGCCGGTCGCGATGTCGTACACGCCGCCCACCACCTGCACCTTCCCACTCGCCACATGCTCGGCCACGATCGGTGTCGCGTCCTCCAGCCGCTCCATGTTGTAGCGGACGTTCTCGAGGATCGCGGCGTCCAGCAGGGCGTCCGGCTTCCGGTCGATCGCCCGTTGCACGCCCGGCTTCAGCGCCGCGACCAGGTCCGGCAGGTGGCCCGGCAGCTCGATCCGGTCCTGGATCACCTTGATCGTCGCATCGACGGCCCCACAGCCCGAATGGCCCAGCACCATGAGCAGCGGGATGCCCAGCACCTCTACCCCGTATTCCAGGCTGGCCAGCCCGTCCTGGTTCACGAAGTTGCCAGCCAGCCGTACGACGAACAGCTCGCCCGGTGCCTGGTCGAACGCCAGTTCCGGGGCGACACGGGAATCCGCGCAGGAGACGATGCCCGCGATCGGGTACTGCGCCTTGGCGCGTGCCGCCCGGCCTGCGGAATAATCCATCTGCGTCGACCGGTTCGCGGCATAGCGCGCATTGCCGTCCATCAGCCGCTGCAGTGCTGCGTCCGCCGGAATGGCATTCGGCGGCGGTGCCAGCACGGAATCGTCGAGATCGACGGCATGGCCCGGCCCGCCGGCGGCCATGGTCCCCAGCATGGCCGCGCCCATGCCCAACAAGAAGCGGCGCGACGGACGCAAGATCCCTGATCCGCATTGCACGCACATGGAGCCATCCCGGTTCTGTTTGTGCGGGTCAGTCTATCGACTGATCTTGCATACTACACGGGTACCGATTGTCTCATTACTTGGTAGCTTCATCGGCGACCGGCAATCGGTGCGATCTCCTTGCAGGCTAGCGGGCACTAGCGCTCCAGCACGACATCCTGCCAGTCCAGGCGGCATTGCCAGCCGGCCCGCTCCAGCTCCGGCACCTCCGTCTCCTCGACCGGCCAGCCGATGCACAGGAGGGCCACCAGGCACCAGTGTTCGGGCAGCTCGAGCAGGGACGTGATCCGTGCCGGCTCCAGGATCGAGACCCAGCCCACCCCGATGCCGCGCGAGCGGGCGGCCAGCCAGAGCGTGTGGACGGCCAGCACCGTCGAGTAGCGCAGCGTCTCGGGCATGGTCCGCCGCCCGAGACCACGCCCGGCCACCGGTTGCTCGTCGCAGAACACCGCCAGCAGTTCCGGCGCTTCCCGCAGCCCGTGCAGCTTCAAGGCCGCATAGGCGGCCCGGTCGGCCTCGGGCAGCGCCTCGCGGGCCAGCGCATTCTCGGCGTCCACATGCTCGGCCAGCGCATGGCGCATCCCGGCCGAGCTGATCCGGACGAACCGCCAGGGCTGCGCATTGCCCACGGACGGCGCCAGGCAGGCGGTGCGCAGCAGGTCCTCCATCTCGGCCGCCGGGATCGGGTCCGGCCGGAACCGGCGCACGTCGCGGCGCCAAGCGAGGAGATCGTGCAACCGGCTCCGGAACGTGTCGTCGAAGTCGGGGCCGGTCCCTTGCCGGCTCGGTGCGTCCAAGGGACCGCTCAACGCTGCCGCAGCGCGCGGGCCGGTGGACGTTCGGCCAGGACCTCGACCCCGGCTTCCGCGAACATGGAGGCGAATGGCTCGGGTGGCGGCCGGTTGGTGGCGACCGTGAGCGGCGTCGTCAGGTCGAAGGTGCGCACCGAGGCACGTCGGCCGAACTTGCTCTCGTCGCAGACCACCACGTTGCGCCGCGACTGCTGGTAGAGGATGCGGCGCAGGTCCGATTCCTCCTCGCCATAGTCCATCCAGCCATATTGCTCGTCGCAGGCGGCGATCCCCATCACCGCGATGTCGAACACGAACCGGCGCACGAAGGCGATGGTGTCGCTGCCCAGCAGCGCGTTGTCGTTCGAGCGCAGCCAGCCGGGCGTGACCTTGATCCGAAGGCCGGGCTCGGGGGCCAGCACCTGGGCGATGTCCAGGGAGTTGGTGATCAGCTGGACGTCCCGCCGGCCGACCAGCGCCCTTGCGAAGGCCAACGGCGTCGAGCCCGTGTCGACGAACACGGTCATGCCGTCCTCGACCAGCATGGACGCGATCTGGCCGATCTTGACCTTCTCCTTGGACTTGATCCGCGACCGCTCGTTCAGCGGCTCGTCCTCGTCCGTCCTGAACGGCACCGCCCCGCCATGGATGCGGCGCAGACGGCCACGCGCTTCCAGCTCGTCCAGGTCGCGCCGGATCGTCTCCTCGCTGACCGCCAGCTCGACAGCCAGCGCCACCACACGGACACGCGGCTCGCGTTCCAGCCGGCGCAGGATGACGTCATGGCGATGCCGGGTGAGCGTGGACAAGCTCATCTTCTATCTGGTTTGCCGGTCCTGCCTCCATGGCAGTAGCCGGCCGCGACGACATGGACCGCCTGGTCTGGGCGCAGAATATCCTGGCCGAACCTGTTGAAACCTCGGCTCGTGGTCAAGCGGCGAGATGACACGCCGCATATTCGTGATGCCCGCGCGCCAGCAGCCCCGGCTCCTGCTCGGCGCATCGGCCGAACGCCAGGGGACAGCGCGGCCTGAAGGAGCAGCCTTGCGGGATGTCGATCGGGCTGGGCGGCTCGCCCTCCAGCAGGCAGTCCTCCGCCCGGTACGGCTTCTCCTCCAGCACCGGGACCGCCGAGAGCATCGCCTTGGTGTAGGGATGGGCCGGCTGGAAGAACACGGTCTGGTTGTCGGCCAGCTCCACCACCTTGCCCAGATACATCACGGCGATCCGGGTGCAGACCTTCCTGACCATGGCGAGGTCGTGGGAGATGAACAGGTAGGTCAGGCCGTGATTGGCCTGCAGCTTCTCGAACAGGTCGAGCAGCCGGGCCTGCTCCATCGGGTCCAGCGCGGAGAGCGTCTCGTCCAGGATCATCAGCCTAGGCTCCAGGACGAGCGCCCGGGCGATGTTGATGCGCTGGCGCTGCCCCGCCGACAGGCCGATCGGCAGCCGCTCGCCCAGTTCGCGCGGCAGGCCCACCTCGGCCATCACCGCGTCGACCTTCTCCTGGATCTCCTTCCTGCCGGCGCCATGCACCTGCAGCGAAAAGCCGATCGTGCGCGCCACGGGCAGGTTCGGCGGGATGCAGTTGTAGGGGTCCTGCAGGAGCAGCTGGAAGCCCTTGCGCATGGCGAGGCGCTCGCGGGCGTTCATCTGGCCGATATCCTTGCCGTCGAACAGGATGTGCCCCTTGTCCGGCGGCTCCACCCAGGACAGCAGCCGCGACAGCGTGGACTTGCCGCAGCCGCTCTCGCCGACCAGGCCGAAATTGTCGCCCGGGAACACGTCGAAGGTGACGCCGCGCACCGCCTGCACGATCTGCTTGCCGAAGAACTTGTCGCGGTCGGGCACCGCGTAGTGCTTGGTGACGTCCTGCACCGAGAGGATCGGCGGGGCCTTGTTGCCCACCGCGGCACGCGCTGCCTCGGCGGCCACGGTCGAGCGCAGCGGCGGCTGCTCGGTCCAGATATGCGGCATCCGCTCCAGGAGTTCCCTGGAATAGGCATGGCCGGGGGCGGACACCATGCGGGCCGGGGTCGTCCGCTCCACGATGCGGCCCTTGGACAGGACCAGCAGGTCGTCGGCGATCTCCGAGACGATTGGGATCGAGGTCGCGATGAACAGGATGCCGGCGGCGATGTCCTCGCGCAGGTCGCGCAGGAGACGCACGATCTGGGCTGCCACCGTGACGTCCAGCGGCTGGGTGACGTTGTCGCAGATCAGGAGGGTGGGCTCTGCCACCAGCGCGTCCACGATCATGGCGCGCTGGAGCATGCCGCCGGAATACTGGCTCGGATATTCGCGATAGCGGCGCGCGGCCGAGGGAATCCGGACCCGGTCGAGCAGCGCGATCGTGCGCTTGACCGCATGCGCCATCGGGATCTCGGGCCGGACCGCGCGCAGCTTCTCGGCGATCTGGACACCCACGGGCATGGTCGGATCGAAGGAGCTGCCCGGGTCGGCGCCGATATAGCCGATATGCCGGCCGCGCAGCGCCCGCGTCTCCGCCTCCGTCATGCCGAACAGGTCGCGGCCGCGGTAGAGGACCGAGCCGCCCTTGCGGACCAGCGGCGGTGCGATCCAGCCGGCCAGCGCCTTGGCCAGGATGGTCTTGCCCGAGCCGCTCTCGCCGATCACGCCCAGGACCGCGCGCTCTGCCAGGCTGAACGTCACCTCGTCCAGCACCGTGCGCCGCTCCTGGCCGCGCTGCAGCTCGATCGAGAGGTTCTTCACCTCGAGAAGCGTTGCGTCGTTGCCCGCCATCAGATCGTGCCTCTAAGCAGCATGTTGCGGGCCCGCTCGAGCGATGCGCCCATCAGGTTCAGGGACAGGAGCGACAGGAACAGGAAGGCGCCGGGCATGGTTGCGATCCACCAGGCATTGATCAGGTACTTGCGGCCATCCGCGATGATCGTGCCGAAGGTGGGTGTGGGCGGCTGCACGCCGATGCCGATGAAGCCCAGGATCGCCTCGAAGATCATCATGCGCGCCACGTCCAGGACCGCCACGAAGGCGATCGGCGGCAGGATGTTGGGTGCCACCAGCACCAGCATGATGCGGAGGTCGGAAGCGCCCAGGATCTTGGCACCCCGCACATATTCGCGCCGCCGCTCGGTCAGCGCCACGCTCCGGGTCACCCGCGCATAGGCGGGCCAGCTGGCCAATGCCAGGACCAGGATCACCGAGGCCGGCGTGGGCCTGGCGATGGTCAGGATGACGATCGCCAGAATGATCAGCGGGATCGAGAGCTGGGCGTCCGTCAGCCGCATCAGGATCGTGTCGACCCACCCACCCTTGTAGCCGGCGACGAGGCCGACCGTTGTGCCGATCACGAACATCAGGATGACGGTGGAGAAGCTGATCAGGAGCGCGTTCTGCAACCCGATCAGCGAGCGGATGAACAGGTCGCGCCCGAGCTGGTCGGTGCCCAGCGGATGGGCCCAGGTCCCGCCCTCCAGGAAAAAGGGTGGCAGGAACTTGTCCTTCACCGAGATCTTCACCGGCGACAGGTCGGTCATGTAGGGAAAGACCAGGGCCAGGCCGATCAGGATCAGGAAGATGACCAGCCCGACCTTGAACTCCGCGCGCTTCCACGCCGTCGTCCAAAGGCGCCGGGTCGGGCCCACCGGGCGCTTGACCGAAACCGTGGCGCTGCCGGCCAGGACCTCGCTTGCCATGCGATCAGCTCTCCAGCCGGGGGTCGATCCGGGCCGCAGCGAGATCGACCAGGATGTTCACGACGACGAAGATGGCGCTCGACAGGATCGCGACGCCCTGGATGACCGGGAAGTCGCGCTGGGTCACCGCCTGCACGGTCAAAAGCCCGATGCCGGGATAGTCGAAGATGTACTCGACAATCAGCACGCCGCCCAGGAGCGCTCCCACCTGCACGCCAAACAGGTTGAGGATCGGCACCGCGGCGTTGCGCAGCACGTGGCCGTAGAGGATGCGCTGCGGCCCAAGGCCCCGCACGGCTGCCACCTCCACGAAGGTCTGGCGCAGCGTGTCGGCCACAGCCACCGACAATGAGCGGATGAAGATCGGCGACATCTCCACCGCGATCACGATGGCCGGCAGGATCGTGTAGGCGAAGCCCTGGTAGCCGATCGACGGGATCCAGCCGAGCCTGGCCGTCACCACCAGCGCCAGCACGATGGCGAACCAGAAGTTCGGCAGCGAGACGAAGACCGAGGACAGGTAGACGGCCAGCTTGTCCGGCCAGCGGCCGGCATGCACGCCGCCGGCAATCCCGATCGGGATCGAGATCGCGAGCGTCAGCAGGAGCGCGACCCCGGCCAGCTGCAACGTGTAGGGCAGCGTGTTGCGGATGAGCGTGGTGACCGAGGCACGCGAGCTGACCGTCTGGTCCTGGTTCGCCATGGCGGCACCGCCGCTTTCGGTCTTGATGTAGGAAGTGCCGAGGTCGCCCTGCACGAGCCCCGCCAGATAGCGCCCGTACTGCACGAGGATCGGATCGCGCAGCCCCATCTGCGTCGCGGTGGCCTCGACCAGCTCGTCCGAGGCCATGCCGCCCAGGATGGTTCGCGCCGGGTCGCCAGGTGCCAGGCGCACCAGGGCGAAGATCGCGAACGACACGACCAGGATGATCAGGAGACCTTGCGCCAGCCGGCGGGCGAGAAAGGTCAGAATGAAGCCCATGACGACGACGTCCCGCCGATGACGTAAGGTGGACGAATGACGGCAGGCACCGCCGGGACCGGGCGGACCCGTCCCGGCGGTGCCGCAGGCTCAGGCCTTGAACTCGGCCTTGGTCGCGTCGATCGGCCCGTTCGGGAAGAAGTACAGGCCTTCCAGCCCGTTGCGGTAGCCGTGCAGCAGCACCGAGGTGAACAGGGAGAGCGAGGGCGTCTTGTCCGCGATCACCCCGGTGGCCTTGGCGATCAGTTCGGAACGCTTGGCCGGATCGGGCTCAGCCTGCTCGGCATTGAGCGCAGCGTCGATGTCCGGGTCCTGGATGCCGTTGATCAGGCCGCCCTTGGGCCCTGCCTTGCCGTAGAACATCGAGCGCAGCACGAGGTCGGGCTCGGGCGACCCGGTCGACCAGCCACAGTCGGTCATGTCCGCATTGCTGGGCTGGCCGGCCTGCTGATAGAGCCTGGCACCCCAGGCCGCCGTCTCCATGACGGTGAACTTGATCGGGAAGCCCTGCTCCTGGAGCATCGCGGCGATGACCTCGCCATACTCCTTGGTCTTCGGATAGAAGCCGGTGGAGGTGGTGTACTCCATTTCCGGCAGGCCCTGGCCGTTCGGGAAGCCGGCCTGGCTCAGGAGCTCCTGGCACTTCGCCGGGTCGTAGGTCGGGTAGTTCGGCAGGTCGACATAGCCGAACTTCACCGGCGAGATGTAGTTGTTCGACGCGTGGCCGGCAGCACCCATCACCGCCAGCACCTGCTCGCGGTCGATCGCGTGGGACGCGGCCTGACGCAGCACCGGGTTGTCGAAGGGCGTCTTGTCGCAGCGGAAATGCAGGTACTTGTTCTCGGTCGCGATCGTGCGGCTGAGCTTGACCTTCGATTCGCTCTCCAGCGATTCGAACTGCTCGGGCTCGAGCCGCTCGGTGACGTCGATCTCGCCCGACATCAGCGCCAGCACGCGGGTGGTGGCGTCGCCGATATAGGCAAACTGCACCTCCTCCAGCAGCGGCTTGCCGTGCATGTAGCCGTCGAAGGCCTTGAGCACCGTGGTGTTGCCGCGCTGCGCGTCGAACTTGAACGGGCCGGTGCCGTTCGGGCGGGCCTGCAGCGTCGCCGGGTCGGCGATGTCCTTGGCCGACATGATCGGCAGGAAGCCCGACAGGAAGTAGAAGGCGGCGGCGGGATAGTTGCCCTTCTTCGTGTGCACCCGCACCGTCAGGTCGTCGACGACCTCGACCTCGCAGGGGCCGGGATACCAGGCCGCCGGGCGGGTCGGCTGCGAGGCATACTCGAACGTCGCCTTCACGTCCTCTGCGCCGAACTTCTTGCCGTCATGGAAGGTCACGTCGGGCCGCAGTGCGTACTCGATCGTGTAGAGGTCGAGGATCTTCTGCCCGGTCGCCAGCTCCCACACGATCTCGGTCGGGTTGTCGCTCCGCATCGGCGTGCGGAAGAGCTGGCCGAAGACGAAGCCTTCCAGGTTGATCTGCGCCAGCACCGTGTGGGAGGTCGGGTCCCAGTTGCCGGTGACCGGCTCGCCGGATGCGAACACCATGGTCTTCTTGGCCTGGCCATAGGCTCGCTTGATGAACGGTGCCGGCAGCGTCAGGGCCGCCGCCCCCGCCGCACTGGTCTTCAGGAAGCTGCGCCGCGACCCCGCGACGATCGATGACGACGTCATACCCACCCCTCCAGTTCCGACACCAGCACGACCGCACCCGGCGGCCTGCAATCTTCTTCTCTCGTGCCCGCGACGCCCCCCGACTTCGCGGACCCTGGTGACGCTGCCAAGCCTAGCTCGGCAAACTCCGAAAAGCCTAGGCCCGGCTTGCGGCAGGCGTCAACGAAGCATACCAAGAAACCCACACATCCCACAGCCGGAACCGCCCGCTCGATGCCATCCTCCGCCATCCTCTGCCCGCCCGGTTTCCTCGACCGGCTGGAAGCCTTCTCCCAGCTGGGCTCCACCGGCGACGGGGGCGTCGACCGGGTCGAGGCCAGCATGGCCAACGGCGAGGCAAGGCGGGCGCTCGCCCGGCGGATGGACGAGCTGGGATACCAGGTCCGCATCGACCCTGTCGGCAACATGTTCGGGCTCATGCCGCTGGCGGAGCAATTCGCGGGCCAGGAGCTTCCTTGGGTTTTTGCCGGTTCCCACATCGACAGCCAGCCCAAGGGCGGGCGGCTGGACGGCGCCTATGGCGTGATTGCCGCCGTCGAGGCGGGTGCTGCCCTGAAGGAGAGGCTGCGCGGCCGGCCGGTCGCCGCGAACCTGGCAGTGGTCGCCTGGACCGGCGAGGAAGGCGCGCGCTTCCAGCCGAGCGTGCTGGGCTCCTCCGTCCATGCCGGCCTTTTGCCTGCCGAAACGGCACTTGCGCGAAAGGACGGCAACGGCGTCAGCCTGGCCCAGGCTCTGGATGCGATCGGGTTTCGCGGCACCGATCATGCGCCGAAGCCCGCCGCCTATGTCGAGCTCCATGTCGAATGCGCTGATGCCCTGGAGAAGAGCGGCCGGCGCCTTGGCGTGTTCGACCGCTGGTGGGGTGCGCACAAGATCGAGCTCATGTTCATCGGCGCCACCGCCCATACCGGGCCGACGCCGATGGCGGAACGAAAGGATGCGCTGCTTGCCGCCGCCGAGGTGATCACGGGCCTTCGCCGCCTGGCCGACGCCGCCCCGCCCGGCACGCTGCACACGTCGGTGGGCCGGCTGGAGGTCCTGCCCAACTCGCCCAACGTGGTGCCCGACCGCGCCAAGCTCTTCATGGAGATCCGCTCGGTCGATCCGGACGTCATGGCCGACGCCCATGCCCGCCTGATGGGCCTGATCCCGCATGCCGCCGCGATCGCGCGGGTCGCGCATCGCATCGTGCGCGAGGAGATCCGCCCGCCCGGCGCCTTCGCCCCTTCCCTGCGCAGCCTGGCCCGCGAGCAGGCGGCCGCCCTGGACGTCGAGCCGCTGGGCCTGGACACCATTGCCGCCCACGACGCCGTGCCGATGGCCATTGTCTGTCCCGCCGTCGTCCTGGCCGTGCCCAGCCGCGACGGCCTTTGCCACTCCCCGCGCGAATGGACCGAGCCCGCCGACCTGGAGCTGGGCGCGGCCTGGCTGGGGGCGGTGCTGGAGCGGCTCGTCACGGAAGGGCCGCAGCACGGCTAGGCTTGAGGACCGGGCACGGGCTGCTCGCCGGTCAGAACGGCCAGTCCGGCATCCTTCCCCGCGCCTGCTCCAGGAACGCACCTGCCTGCAGCACGCCCAGATCGTCGAACCGCCTGCCCACCAGCTGCACGCCGATCGGGTGGTTGTGGCGGTCATGGCCGAACGGCAGCGACAGGGCCGGCTGCCCCGTCTGGTTGAACCAGGCGGTGAAGGTCGCGTGCGCCAGCGGCGTGGCCTCGTCCAGCCCCACCCGGTCGGCCGGGAAGCTCACGCATGGCAGCGTCGGCGTCAGCAGGAGGTCGTAGCCGCCGATCGCCCGGTGCAGCTCCTGCTTGCTCGCCTCGATCGTGTTCAAGAGGTCCTGGTAGGCCGCCCCGTCGATTCGCTCCGCCTTCAGGCTCCAATAGGCGACCTGGGCCAGCACCTTGACCTGCTGCTCCGGCGTGAAGCTCCGATACTCGGCCAGGCCGCGCACCTGCAGCGTGCGGTCGATCGCCTGGTAGGCGTCATGGCCGAATGGCGGATCGACCGGCTCGACGATCGCACCTGCCGCCTCCAGTGCGCGAGCCGCGGCCTGCACCACCTGCTCGACCACCGGCTCGACCGGCGCGCCATAGCCCATCGACAGGAGCAGCCCCACCCGCCGGCCGCGGAGATCGGCTTGCAGCCGCTCATGGTAGCGGATCCCATCCGCCGGCAGGGCGCCGCTGTCCCGCGCGTCGAACCTGCTCAGCACGCTCAGATAGAACGCGACATCGGCCACGCTGCGGGCCATCGGTCCGGCCGATCGGGTCGTGCTCGGGACCAGATGCGGCACCCGTCCCTGGGTGGGTTTGAGCGCCACCACGCCGCAATGGGCGGCCGGCAGGCGCACCGAGCCCGCGATGTCCGTACCGACCGCCAGATGGCACAGCCCTCCTGCCAGCGCCGCCCCCGCACCGGCGCTGGATCCGCCCGTGTTCTTCGTCGCATCCCAGGGGTTGCGCACGATCCCGAACGCCGAGCTCACCCCCGCCGCAAGGAGGCCGAAATCCGGCATGGTCGTCTTGGCCAGCACGATGCCGCCCGCCTCGAGCGTCCTGGCCGCGGGCGGGGCGTCGAAGGTGGATGGCGGCCGGTCCTCATTGGCGGCGGTGCCATGCCGGTACGGCCAGCCATTGACGTGGATGCTGTCCTTCAGCGTCACCGGCAGCCCGTCGAGCGCGCCCAGCGGCTCTCTCGCGACAAAGCGCGCCTCGGCCGCCCTGGCTGCCTCGCGCGCCGCCTCGGCCCGGATCGACCAGAGCGCATTGATCTTGCCGTTCATCCGGTCGATCTGCGCCAGCGTCGCGTCCATGACGTCCAGCGGGGAGATCGTCCCCCGGCGAAAGGCGGCCGACAGCGCCAGCGCCGATGATTCCAACAAATCCCGCATCGGCCCCTTCCATGTCCACCTGCCCCGTGTCGGCCCGCTTGGGGCTGATCGTCAAGGCGGCATGGTCGATTTCGGCTTCCGCCGCCCGCCAGGGCTGCCTAGGTTCCCCACGGCAAAGCCGACAATCCCGCATTTTCCGATGGCCGGAGGCATGTCCCGCATGAGCGAAACCGACCAGGACCGGCATCGCGCGCTCGATGCGGCGACCGCTGCCTGGGCTACCCAGGCCCCGGACGCGGCAGCCGCCCAGATCGTTCTGGAGCCGGCCTTCGCGGTGCTGGCCTCGCCTGGCTGGCACGGCGTGGACGGCATCCACTTCAAGGCGACGTTTCCCGACGGCTCCCGTCGCCACGTCAAGGCGATGCATGCCGACGCCGAGCACTATGTCCACCTGCCCACCGCCTTCGAGGCCGCCCGACGCGCGGCCGAGGCCGGCATCGGCCCGCCGGTCGAGCTGGCCGATCTCGGCCGCGCCACCCTGGTCATGGCTGATCTTGCCGATCATCGCACCGGCACGCTCGACAAGCTGCGCGATCCCGTCATCTGCGAGAACGCGCTGCGCCAGCGCCAGGCCTTCCACAAGGCGGCGAGGCTCGGCCACGAGGTCAGCCCGTTCGACGAGATCCGCCGCTTCCACGCCGCCTGCCGGGAGAGCGGCGCGCCCATGCCCGCCGACATCGACTGGCTCGTGGGCAACCTGATGGAGGCCGAGAAGGCCATCCAGGCAACGGGCATCGACCTGGTGCCCGCCCACGGCGACGGCAACGCCTCCAACTTCCTGGTGGGTCCCGACAAGTCGGTCCTCCTGGTCGACTGGGACCGCGCCGCCGACATGGACCCGTTCGCGGATCTAGGCTCGTTCATGGTCGAGGCCGCCCAGCAGGAGCCCGAAGCGCGCGATCTGTTCGTGCTGGCCCATGGCACCATGGACGAGGCCCTGTTCGCCCGCACCATGCTCTATGGCCTGGCCGACCATCTGCGCTGGGGCCTGATCGGTGCGCTGCTCGCCAAGGTCTCGACGAGGCCCAGCCTCGAGTTCCTGAAGTATGCCAACTGGCGCTTCTTCCACTGCCGGCTGAACGTGCGCGATCCGCGCTTTGCCGAACGCGTGCGGAGGGTGTGATGACGACCGAGCGCCAACTGGGCGATGCCCGCGACGCCGACGAGGTCGCGATCGAGGCAGCGATCGGCCGTGTCCCGGACTGGGCCGGCCGCGCCGTCCGCTACCGGATGCTGGTGGGGGGCCTCAGCAACCGCAACTGGCTGATCACGGTGGACGGCCATCCGCGCCGCTACTTCGTGAAGGTGCCGGGCCCCGGCACGGAGAAGTTCATCGACCGCGGCGTGGCGCATCAGGCCGCCGTGAACGCCCATGCCATGGGCCTGGCGCCCGAGGTCGTGTTCTTCGACCCGAGCGACGGCCTGGAGGTGCACGAGTTCCTGGAGGACTATGCCGCCTGCACCAACGCGGACTTCGAGAACGCCGCCATCCAGGAAGCGGTGATCGCCTCCTATCGTCAGCTCAACGCCGGCCCGAAGCTGCGCCTCACCAAGACCATCTTCGAGATGATCGAGGAGCATTGGCGCGACGCCCAGGCGCTGGGAGCGCTCCTCCCCCACGACTTTCCCTGGCTGATGTCCCAGTACGAGAAGGCGAAGGCCGCCTTCATGGCCTCGGGCCTGGACCTCGTCCCCTGCTTCAACGACCCGATGCCCGGCAACTTCCTGGTTTGCCCCGGCAAGCCCATGAAGCTGGTCGACTTCGAGTTCGCCTCGAACAACGAGCGCGCCTACGAGCTCGGCGTGTTCCTGGGCGAGATGTTCTTCACCGAGGAGCGCTCGCTGGAGCTGATCGAGGCCTATTACGGCGAGGCCCGTCAATCCACCGTGGCCCGCGTCTGGCTCGGCCGGGCCCTGGCCGACATCAAGTGGGGCGGCTGGGCCATCCAGAACCGCATGCTCACCGACTGGGACTTCGACTACCAGAAGTACGGCGACTGGAAGCTGGCCCGCGCCCGCTCGGTGATCCTGGATCCGCGCTGGGAATGGTGGCTTCGGTCGATCTAGGTACGGACCGCCATCTGATGTGCAGCCAGAGGTTTAAACGCTAGACGCCCCCTTACCTCCCATACGCCAGCTTCGGATACCAATCCGCGCCCCGCCCCTCGGGGGTCGAATCCAGCACCATCCACAGCGGCGCCGGGTCCGGCGCCCCTCTCGGGTCCTGCCCGGGATCGGCCGTCGACCCGCTCATCTCCGCCGACCAGAAATGCCGGATCGTCCCGTCCCGCCGCGTGAATACGTTCAGGGCCGGGATCTCCGAGCCGTCGTCCAGGATGCCGAAATAGTCGCGGGAATAGTTGCCGTTCAGGTCGGTGAACAGGCGCAGGTCCTTCCAGCCGCGTTCCTGCTTCCAGGCTCGGAGGCGCTCGACCGGCGAGCGCGCGATCACCACCAGCGAGGCGCGCTGGCCGATGTCGGCGGCGTTGCCTTCCCAGGAACCCAGGAGGTTGGTGCACATCGGGCACGGGCGCTCGCGCTCCGGGCCGAACATGTAGCTGTAGGCCACCAGGGTCGGCTTGTCGCCGAACAGGCCGGCAAAGTCGCAAGCACCGTCCTCGCCCTCGAACCAATAGTCGCCCACCACCGGCCCGCCCGGCGGCAGCGCCCGGCGCTGTGCTGCGACTCGCTCGATGTGCCGGCGCAGCTCGATCTCCTCGGCCAATAGCGCGGTGCGCGCAGCGCGATAGGCAGCGCTCTCGTTCGGAATGCGGACCGGGTTGTCGCGCGCCAACTCGGCAGCCGGCGTCAGGCGTTGCGCGGCAGCGTCCATCGGATGTCTCCCTGCATCAAACAGTTAACCTATAGGTTTAGCTTATCGGCGGTTGGCCCAGCTGTCCATCCCGTGCCGCGATGGCGCGGCCGATGCCGGAACGGCGCACGGTGAGGCTGTTCAGCCGGTGTCCTGCAAGAACAATAGCCAAACCTGGGAGGCAGGCGCATGGTCGCTGCGATCCCCGATACTGGCATGGTGCAGACGGCGATCCGGGAGGCGACAATGAAGACCCTTCGTTCACTTGTTGCGTGCATGGCGGAAAAGCTCGCCATAGGGCGCTGGACCTTCGCAGGCAGTGCAACGAGGTGGTTGGCACTGGCTGCGATCTTGGCGTTGTCTGCACCTGTCCCCGCCAGCGCCGCCACCCCCACGGATCCGGTCACGATCTTCGAGCAGCTCGCGACGGGCGAACTCCAGGCCAAGCCAAGCTTCTTCAAGATCTGCAAGAACCAGACCTACGCCCTTTGCGCCACCGCCAAGTGCACGATGTACAACGAGGTCGCCTATTGCCGTTGCGACATCAAGAAGGGCGACAGCATCAGCCTCCCGCTGCGGCTGAACCCGACCACGGATGTCTGCGACGTCAATGCCCAAGGCGTGGACAACGGCTATATGGTCAGCACCTTCAGCCTGCCCCGGCAGGTGAAGAAGCCGTACGGCCAGATGGCGCTCTACACCTGCCCCGCCTCCTCGACCGGTGCCTATGCCCAGTGCGACGGCGGGATCTGCTTCAAGAGCACGCGTGGCCAGACCTTCCCGGGCTTCCCCAAGCCCCTGGACGGCGACCAGATCATCTGCTCCTGCCCGGCCACCGTCCCTGACCCCAGCACCGCCAAGGTCGGCTTCCAGATCGCCGGCCCTTATCCTTGCAAGCAGAGCTTCTTCGCGAACTGCCAGAAGGCCGCGTCCAGCACGTCCACCGGCTCCCGGATCTTCGTAGGCGCCCCCACTGGCGTGGCCGAGCTCCTGGCGCTGCGCCTGAACGGCAAGCCGACGCCGATCAACCGCTGCCAGCCAAACGCACCGTAGATAACCGGCCAACAGCAGGGCGTCCGGGTGAAGCGGTACCAGGTTCTGGTCGGTCGGTTGAGCAAGGCGAACGCGATCGACTGGAGCCGGGCAGCGCTCAACGGCGTGTCGCAAGCGGCGCATGAGGATATTTGCCTCGTTCAGCCGGTTCCGCAGGCTTACCATCCGCCATGAGCGACATCTCGATGTCCTCGCCGGCTTCCACCTGCCCGCTGCCTGCCCGATCTGCCTCAAGGTCGTGACCAGGTGATCCTGCTGGGGTTCTCATCCCAGGTGGGCCGCATCGTGTACCAGCGCAGCCCGATGAGCGCCGAAAGCAGGAAGGAAACCCATGGCAAGGCAGGACACCGCCACGGAGATCATGGCCTGCTACGCTCGACTGCTCTTCACCGAAGCGGCGGACCTCGCTGATTCCGGCACCACGGGCGGCGAGCGGGACGAGGCATCGGTTGGCTACAGGACGGCCGTTCGGCACAAATATCCGAAGTGCGCATACCCTGTCCGATCGGCGCCGGACGTGCCCCGGCGCCGGTGGCCCGACCGAAGACCGAGCGCTTGTCAGCAATCGAACAGCGCCATCTCCACCCGCCGGTCCAGCGCATCCGAAGCGTCGTCCCTGCCTGTCCCGACGATGTTCTCGCTGGATCCTGCCCCATGCGCGATCAACCGGGATCCAAGTTCGGGCACCACGTCCTCCAGGCGCTCCTTGATGTAGTCTGCCCGCAGCCGCGAGAGCCGGTCGTTCAGGGCGGCAGGACCCGTGGGGCTGGTATGGCCGGTGATGTCGATGCAGGCTGTATCGTCGGCGGCCCGCTCCGCGATCTTCTCGACCCACATCGGGTACTGGTCCCTCACCTGCCGCTGCGACAGGAAGGTCGTGGAGCCTGGTCGGAACAGGAACTTGACCGCGAGGTGCCTGGCGCGAAAGCCGTAATCGGCCAGGCCGGCGAATGCGTCTTCCGCCTCGTTGTAGCGTCCGAGAGCCCAGTTGGCCATGTAGAGGCCGTTATGGACCCGCAGCTGGTCGCCGGCCGGCGTCTGCCGCGCCTGCTGGAAATAGTCCAGCGCCCGCTCGTACTGCTCGTCCTCGTAGGCCAGCATGGCTTGGCTGACGAGGGCCGCGGCCAGCAGCCCGTCCAGGTAGACGGGATCCATGGGGTCGCCGACCTTGCCGGCACAGGTTGCGAGATAGGCCAGGACGAAGCGGTCGCCGGTCCAGGCCGGGCTGTCGGCGAACGAGCGGGTCGGCGTCACGTCGACCGCCTCGGGCAGGGCCCGCGCCGTGCCCTTCGCGACGATCCTGCCCGAGCGCAGGTCGCCCAGGACCAGCCAGATCCGCTGGGCGTCGCCGGTCTCCCGCCCGGTCGGCTGGCCTTTCCGGTCGATGCCGGTGAGGCTGCCGACCAGCACGAGGGAGGCCGCATCCAGGTTCTCGGCCGTGAACGGCCGCACCTCGAACTGCGGATGGTTGCGCTCGACCAGTTCGATGACACGGGCCTGGATTGACCGCGTGGCCATGGACTGGAAGCCGGTCACGCCCTCGATCAGCGGGTCGATCACCACGGTCCGCCTGCCCGGTCCGCCGGCATCCGTTGCCTGGGCGAAGGTGGTGTCGGCTGCCAGCAGCACGGCGTCGTCGAGCGGCAGGATGGGCACCGCCGGCGCCGGGGCCGGCGCCGGTGCGGCAGCGGTCCGTACCGGATCGACGGCGGGCGTGCAGGCGGCAAGCGTCGTCGCGGCGGCCAGCATGCCGGCGGCCAGCCATCGACGCAGCGACGGCCTGTTCGCGGTGGTCGTGGTGAAATACGTAGGGGTCATGGTTGGACGTTCCTGAATATGGGCCGCCGGCAGAAACGGCCAGCGTAACATCGTCACCAGATGTCCGCATCCGCCGTCATCATGCGTGGCATCAAGCCTCGGCAGTCGCGCGGCCGGCCCGTCGTTGGCGGGCGCCATCGGTTCCTGCGAGCAGTCATGTCGCTTGGCAGCGTGGGTACCGCCCGAGCGCCGAAACCGGTTGTGACGCTCGTCACTTCGGCAGGCGAAGGAGGCTCGTATGCCTTCAGGCGCGAAAGTCGCCTGGCAGCAGACCTGGCGGCCGTTTCCAGTATTGGGTGACTGCCATCCTTGGCATCCATCGAAGAGCAGGCATCATGCCTCAGAATTCTACGTCGGCCCCGATCCAGGTACTTGCCGGCTGCGCCCGATCGATTGCCGCTGCACAGCAAGTGGTGCCCTTCACCCATGCATCCTGGCGCCCTTGGTGATCTTGTCGACCAGCTTGCGCTCCTCCCGCAGCGCCAGCCCCACCACGTTCAGCCCGTCCGCCGGATACTGCCGGACCGCCGCCCGGTTGGCCGCGTCGTGCCCGGTCGAGAACATGTCCTCGATATAGAGCGACGCCTTCACCCCGCGCTCCAGCACGCGGCGGTGGATCGTGCGCAACGTGTCGGCAGCAGCGCTCAGCACGATCATCGGCTGGACCACGAGCGGGTGGTAGCGATGCCCGTCCGCATCCTCGTAAGGCTCGCCGAGAAGCCCCTCATGGGCACCGACGATGCCGCTGGTCAGGAATGCCGTGACGTTCAGCTTCTGCCAGACCGCCAGGTCCTCGCGCACGACGATGGCAATCTTGGTGTCGAACATCATCCCTCTTTCCGCCTGATGCCGCCAAGCTTCGCCAGCGCTGCCCAAAGCGGCCCCGCCGCCTCGCCCAGTTCCGCCCGCACGTCCGCGTTCAGCCCTACCATCAGAGCGTCCAGCGGCACCTGCAGCGCCCTGCCCTTGTCCGTCAGCACGACGCGGTGGATCCTCCGGTCGCCCCCGCCGTCCGGACGACGCTCGATCAGCCCCGCCCCTTCCAGGCGGTCGATCACGCCGGTGATGGTGGCACTGTCGATGGCGAGCCTGGCACTCAGCGTTGCCCCGCTCTGCCCGTCATCCTCCCAGAGCACGCGCAGCACCGCGTACTGGACGGGCGTCACCCCGTGCGGCGCCAGCATGTCCCGCGCACGCCGCGAGACCTGCTGCGCCGCCTTGCCGGCGAGAAAGGAGATGCAGTCCTCGATCCGCTCCAACCGGCCATCCTCCCGATGCCGGCTGGATCGCTAGCCTGCGAACGTCTCGTACACAAGATACTTGCAGCCTTTACAGCATCGCGAGCGACACCTTCCGCCTGGGCGGCGGAAACGCCTGGTCCAGGAGCTGATGGTCCTCGGGCGAGAGCTCAATCTCCGCTGCCTTCCGGTTCGCCTCCACATGCGCAAGGCTGCCAGCCTTCGGAATCGCGATCACGCCCGGCCGGCTCAGCACCCAGGCGAGCGCCACCGCGAACCGGTCCACCCCATGCCGCTTGCCCACCTGCTCCAGCGCCGGCTGCGCCGGCATCCGCCCCTGCTCGATCGGGCTGTAGGCCATGACCGGCATGCCCCGCTCCTTGCACCATGGCAGCAAATCGAACTCCGGCCCCCGCCGCGTCAGGTTCAGGAGGATCTGGTTCGCGGCACAGTTCCCCCCGTTCGGCACCGAGGCCAGTTCCTCCATGTCATCCGTATCGAGGTTGCTCACCCCCCAGTGCCGGATCTTGCCCGCGGCTTTGAGCCCCTCCATCGCCGCCACCGTCTCGCTGAGCGGATAGCGCCCGCGCCAATGGAGCAGGTAAAGGTCGATCCGGTCGGTGCGCAGCCGCTTCAGGCTCCGCTCGCAGGCCTGCACCGTGCCGCTCTTCGACGCGTTGTGCGGATAGACCTTGCTCACCACGAACACGGCGTCGCGCTGGCCTTCGATCGCGTCGCCCACCACCTCCTCGGCCCCGCCCTCGGCATACATCTCGGCCGTGTCGATCAGCGTCATCCCGAGCCCGATGCCATGCTTCAGCGTCCTGGCCTCCTCGGCCCGCCGTGCGGCGCGCTCGCCCATGTACCAGGTCCCCTGTCCCAGCGCCGGCACGGTTTCCCCGTCCGGCAACGTCACCTGCTGCATGGCGCCCTCCTGTCCCTGCCGTCGCCGGACGTATATGACTGCCGCCCGGTACGGTCGATCTTCCACGAGATGCAATGATGACGAAGACATTCTGGTTCGCGCTGGCGCTCACCCCCTGGCTGGCCGTTTCGGCCGAGGCCGCCACCGGCTGTGCCGGCAAGATCGAGAGCCTGCGCTTCGCGCTCGACGAGGCGCGCGTGCAGAACGACCGCGAGCGGATCGTGGGCCTGGAAAAGGCCATCGACCGCGTCGCCATCGAGTGCGACGACGACAAGCTGCTGGCCGAGCGCGAGGAGCGCGTCGCCGAGAAGCGCCGCGAGGTCGCCGAGGACGAGGACGACCTGCTGAAGGCCGAGCGCGACGGCGACTGGGGCGACATCGAGGACGCCAGGCGCGACCTCGCCGAATCCCGCTGGGAACTCCAGGAAGCCGAGGCCGATCTCGCGCGCTGACCAACGAAAAGGGGCAGTGCCAGAGCACTGCCCCTCTTCCTGGTGGCTACCGGCCTCCGGCCTGCTTGAGCCGGGCCTGCTTGAGCCGCAAGCTCACCCCGGCATGTCGATCTGGATCTTCACCGATCCCTTGGGCGACGTCGCCGCATACTCGAACGCCTCGACGCTCTTCTCGAACGGGAACTTGTCGGTGATCAGCGGCTTCACGTCGATCGCCCCCGATCCCATCATCGCGATGCAGCGGGGATAGACATGCGCGTAGCGGAACACATGCTCCACCCGCGCCTCCTTCAGCGCCGCCCCCGGCACGTCATAGGCCACGTCGTGCAGCGGCATCCCGATGAACACCACGCACCCGCCCGGCCGCAGCGGCTTGAACACGCCGGCTGCCGCCTTCTCGTTGCCTGAGCACTCGAACACGATGTCGGCGCCCCAGCCGTCCGTATCCGCCATCACCACGTCCTGGATGCTCTTCGAGCGCACGTCCACGCCCACTACCGAGCCCGGCACCTTCGCCAGCTTCTCGGCGAGCGCCAGCTTCCCCTCGTCGATGTCGGCCACGTAGACCTTGGCACAGCCCGCCGCGAACGCCGCCAGCACGGTGACGAGGCCGATCGGCCCCGCCCCGATCACGACCGCCGTGTCGCCCGGCACCACCTTCGCCTTGACCGTCCCGTGCACGCCCACCGCGAGCGGCTCGACCATGGCCGCTTCCTCGAACGACACGTTGTCCGGGATCTTGAACGTGTAGTCCGCCGGGAACACCAGCGTCGGCCTGAGGCACCCATGCACCGGCGGCGTCGCCCAGAACACCACCCGCGGATCCAGGTTGTACATGCCCATCCGCGACGCCCGGCTGTTCGGATCGGGAATGCCCGGCTCCATGCACACCCGGTCGCCGACCTTCAGGTTCGTCACCTCCGAACCCGTCTCGACCACCACGCCCGACGCCTCGTGCCCGAGGATCATCGGCTGCCGCACGATGAACGACCCGATCCCGCCATGGGTATAATAGTGCACGTCACTGCCGCACACCCCCACGGTCTTCATCTGGATCCGCACATCCCGCGGCCCGACCTTCTCGTCGACCTCGATGTCGCGCAGGTTGAGCTTGAGCTTCTCTTCGAGAACGAGGGCTTTGACCATGGTTAATTTTGTTCCTCGGGATGTGCTTTGATCGCCTGGGCGAAGCCACTCGTATGAAGGGACTTCGCCGAACTGACTGGGATGACGCATAGGAGCATACGTCACCCTACTCGGCCGCCTGCCGTGGCGTTGTGAGGAAAAAACTAAGTTCAGCCATGAGATGCGTCAAGCAACCGACCTAAAGGAAGCGACTGCCTAACCACCCTAAAAGCAGCTTGAATGTCTCTTTCGCAGCCCTGGCTCTGCAGCGGACCTCAACGCTTAAATAAAGCGTCCGCATTAAGCATGCTTTAGTCACAGAATTTTGTTGTAATTTTCGAATATTTCCTCAGCTCGGTCAAGCGTCTTAATTACAGCCACGCTCTTAGCATCAAGAATTCTTGGGTTGCGTATCAACCAACTTGCTGGCGCATAATGATTAAATTCTGGCACATTCATTGGCATGACAGCAAACGCTGCCTCTGCTTGCTTTACCAGTCGCTCAGTATTTGGCGCAGCCGCTTTGAGCTTAGCCGCAGTTAGTTCATTTGGAGGAAAAATCTCATAGCATCCATTCAATATTTTTGCAAATATTTCCGGCTCAAAAATATCTTCGATGTCAGCCTCTTCCCGTCCAAGCAAGCCCGCTATTGTATAGAATTGTCCAACCTTAAGTATCTCTGACCGTCTTATCTCTTCTATCTTTCTCTTGTCACCGGCAGCCTGATCAGAAAGAACTGCCACATTATGTACCGGTCCACAATGATGAGACACCGATGTGCGCTCACGCGGCCATGTGCATCTGACCAAGCTGGCCGGCTCGAACCTGGGCGGGTGTCCGGTAGCCGTGCCGCTCGACGATCCAGCTCCGGTTGTAGGTCTGCTGGA
>NZ_DATAGQ010000202.1:0-16432 GCF_036263595.1 Geminicoccus sp.
GCACAGCCCGTGCCAACCCACCCCACCCCCGCCATCCCCTCCACCAGCCACACCACAGCCGCCAAACCCGGACCCCACCACAAGGCAAACCACGCCACACCCGGCAATTCCTACCCGGCAAGAACTGCACCGCGGGGGAAAACGACGGGACCGGACAAGCACGGGTTGCACGTCGCTGCGCCACGCGCCACGGATGGCGCAAGCAAGCCGGGAGGACCTACGCCATGACCACCACACGCGCCACGATCGGCATTGATGTCGGCACATCAGCGGTCAAGGGCCTGCTGGTCGGGCTGGACGGGGTCGTATTGGCCACTGCCTCGCGCCCCTATCCGCTGCTGACCCCGGCACCCGGCTGGACCGAGCAGGAGCCGGAGCAATGGTGGCAGGCAACGGTATCGGTCCTGGCCGAACTGGCCAGGCGGGACGGCATCGAAGTCGTCGCGTTGGGCCTCGCGGGCCAGATGCACGGCTCGGTGTTCCTCGACGCGGATGATCAGGTGATCCGGCCGGCCCTTCTGTGGAACGACGGCCGGACCGGTGACCAGGTCAGGCAGATCGAGCAGCGAATCGGCCGTGCCACCTTGATCCGCATCACCGGCAACGCAGCATCAGCCGGCATGCAGGCGCCTAAAATCCTCTGGCTGCAACAGAACGAATCCGAAGCCTTCAGCAGGGTTCGCAAGGTCTTGCTGCCGAAGGATTTCGTCCGCCTCCGCCTCACCGGCAGCTACGTCACCGATCCGGCCGATGCATCCGGCACCCTGCTGTTCGATCTGGCCGAACGGCACTGGTCCAGCGAACTGCTGCAAACGCTCGACATTCCACGTGAATGGCTCCCGGAGGTGATGGAGAGCCCGGAGATGGCGGGTCGGCTGACGGCGGAAGCCGCGGCACTCACAGGCCTGCCGACAGGCCTGCCGGTAGCTGCAGGAGCCGGCGACAATGCTGGCGCGGCCCTGGGTGCTGGCGTGGTCCGGCCCGGACAGGGTGTCCTGTCGATCGGTACGTCCGGCACGATCTTCGTGCATGGCAGCGAGGCCATGCGCGATCCCAATGGCGCGCTGAACGGCTTTTGTGCTGCTGTCCCGGGTGGATGGCATCTGATGGGCGTCATCCTGGCAGCAGGCGGTGCGCTGCGCTGGTACGCCGACGCCGTCGCCGCCGACCAGCGCAGGGAAGCCCAGGATGCCCAGCGGGATGTCTACGACCTGCTGCTGGAACAGGCGTCGGCGGTACCGGAAGGGGCCGATGGGTTGTTCTTCCTTCCCTACCTTTCCGGCGAGCGCTCGCCGCATATGGACGCGTCGGCGCGCGGCGCCTGGATCGGACTTACCCTCTCCCATGAGCGTCGGCACCTTGTCCGTGCCCTGCTGGAAGGAGTTGGTTTCGCATTCAGGGATTGCCTCGTGCGGATGCAGGCGGAAGGAGCCGAGTTCGAGCAGTTCGTGGCGGTGGGCGGCGGCGCCCGCAGCGATGCATGGCGCCAGATGCTGGCCAACCAGCTGGGGCTGCCGCTGGCCGTACCAACGGCCGAAGAAGGGCCCGCCATGGGTGGGGCAATCCTGGCGACAGTCGCGGCAGGCTGCCATCCCGACGTCGCCACCGCCGTCGACGCGATGATCAAGCCGCCGTCCAAGCGGACCATGCCCGATCCTGCCATCGCTGCAAGATATGCCGAGCTGCATGCCGGTTATGCCAAGCTGTATCCGGCACTCGCCGCTGCGCGTTGAAGGACCGGCCTGAGCTTCGTGCTCGCTAGCTGAACATGTCGTCGGCGGAGACGGTCCGGTCGGCCGTCTTGATCGACCAGGCGTGCTGACCGGAGTCCCAGTCTTCCACCACGCCCAGCGGTGTGGTGTCCACGGCAAGCCACAGGTCATGACCGACCTTCCAGCCCGACAGGTCCTTGAAGTCCACGCCCTGCAGCTCGATCGTATTGTGCCCGGCCCCGTCCGTGATACGGTCAATTCCGCCGTCGCCGCGGCGCAGCAGATAGGTATCGTCGCTTTCGCCGCCCTTCAGGCTGTCGCTTCCCATACCGCCGTCGAGCCGGTCGCTGCCGGCCCCGCCGATGAGCTGGTCGTTGCCTGCCATGCCGCGCAGATGATGGCCCACATCGGAAGGCGCCCGCAGGATGTCGTCGCCGGCACTGCCGAGGACGTCAGGGCGAGGCTGCGGCAGCGTCGGGTCCAGCGTTGCGGTGTCGCCGGTCAGGAAGTCGCCGATCGACTTGAGGCCGGTCCTGGTGACGATCCCACCCCCAGTTGTCCTGGTGCCCGATATACTGGTCGATGATCGCGACGTCGGCGCCGTTCACGCGGATGAACAGGTCTGGGCCGGAGATGATCGCCTGGACGTCGTCGGGATCGCTATCATCGAGGTGGATCTTGTTGACCCCCTCGATGTCGAACAGGCGATCGGGACGACCCTCGGACAGACCGATCAGGTAGCTGTCGGCACCCGCACCACCATATAGCAGATCCGCACCGGCTCCGCCTTCGATGACGTCGTCGCCGTTGCCGCCGTAGAGGGCGTCCTGGCCACCGTCGCCGAACAGCCGGTCGGCACCCTCGCCACCGCGAAGATCGTCGCTACCATCACCGCCCCAGATCACGTCCCGGCCTTCGCCGCCATGCACCCAGTCGTCGCCGCCGCGGCCCCGGAGCTGGTTGTCCGCGGCATTGCCCTGGATCCTGTTGTTGCCCTCGCCACCGACGACGTCGTGGGCCGCGCTGCCCAGGAGGTCGATGTTCTCGATGGCGGGATGGATCTGCTGGACGAACGGATTGAAGCCAGGCGGCAGCGCGATCCCGACCTGGTCTCCCAGGACGAACGTCGCCAGTCCCTGCGGGGACAGGTTGGGCAACTCGGTCCTGAGGCTGGTCATGTAGCCGTCGCGAACAGCGACCGTGTCGACGCCGCCGCCGTCATATCCTTCGCGGTTCTCGATCGCCATGTCGCGGACGCTGTCGATAAAGATGCGGTCGTTCCCACCGTCACCGCTGCCCGTGTCCGTGCCGCTGCCACCGTCGACGACATCGTCGCCGCCGCCGCCATTGACGAGATCGTTGCCTGAGCCGCCGATCACCGTGTCCTCGCCGGTTCCGCCATCCACGATGTCGTCGCCATCCTGGCCATCGACCAGATCGTTTCCGGCGCCACCCTTGACGAGGTCGTTGCCCTTGCCACCGAGCACGATGTCGTCGCCATCCTCCCCGTCGAGGTCGTCGTTGCCGTCACGCCCGTCGATCATGTCGTTGCCGGCACCGCCCTTGATGACGTCGTCCCGGTCCGTGCCGATCAGGACGTCGTTGCCGTTGCCGCCCTGCAGGTGCTCGCCGATCGGGCCGAGCCCTTCGCCGCCCCGATCCGCGTCGTCAACGTCCGGCTCCATGCCCGGGATCGTCATGGACGGAGGGAGGGTCACGTCGATCTGCGCTGGAGCGCCCCCCGATTTCGCCAAGCCCTCGCGCGGGGCGAGGTCATCGGCTCTGGCACCACCAGCCAGTGTTGGTGCCGCCTGCTCACCCGACAGGACGGCCATGGTCGCATAGCCCGTCCCGAGTGTCGGATCGAGCACGCCTCCTGCCGCCGATGTTGCGGCCGCCTTTCCAGCAGCCGGCGCACTACCCGACATTCCCGGCTCGCCACGAAGCCCTTGGCCGCTGCGGTCGAGGAGGCGGTTTGCGAGCAGGCCCGCGTCCGTTCCCTCGGTTCTTGCCGCCGCGGCCATGCCGGCGTGGCCATGCCGGCGTGGCCGTGGGCAGCAAGCAGACCCAAAAAGGCAGCGCCCAACGGCAGGAAGGCTTGGTCATCGCGGCGCCGACGGTCGGCAGGCTTGCCGGGCCGCTTCGGCAGGTGATCCGTCATCGGCACGTCCTGTGCCCTGATCTTGCCGCCTTCGAGATCGCCTGCCGCTTGAATGGACATGGACCGCTCCTGCAGCGTCCGGCGAGCCAGTGCCCAGAACACCACTCGCTCACGAACGTCATTCTACCTGCAGGCTAATCGTTCAGGTTCTTCATTTCAAAGGATACTTCTACCCGTGGTTATATTCGACATGAACTTGAACAGGACGGACTGTCAAGTTTCAGGATCGAGTGGAGGCAGGCCGCTCAACTACATGCAAAAAATATCAATTTGCGGTTTCGCTCTTGCGCAGGATCGCGGCGAGAACATCCCGCATCCCGACCGAGCCGACCAAGCGATTGTCGCCGTCGACGAGCGGAACGGGTCTGCCGGTGGCGTGCATGACCTGAATCACCTGACGCATCGGGGTCTGCGGTGTCCCGACCGACAGCCGGGCTGCATCATGGTCGTCTCGGCCGGCCTCAATGGCGCACATGCCCAACTCGGTGTCGCCGCGCCTGGCGCGGGCGACGAGGCCCTGGCTGTCCAGGAGAACAGCCGTGGTGCGCCGGCGGTCGAGCCAGATCCAGCCATCCTCGCCCCGCTCCAGGTCGCGCACGTCGCGCATCAGGTTCCAGGCCGTGAGCACGTTCAGCGGGTTCACGTTCGCCACGAAGTCGCGCACGTAATCCGTGGCCGGCCTGGCGACGATCTCTTCGGGCGGTCCCCCCTGGACGATCCGCGCATCCTCCATGATGGCGATGGTCGAGCCGAGCTTCAGCGCCTCGTCCAGGTCGTGGCTGACAAAGATGATGGTCTTGTTCAAACGCTGCTGCAGTTCCAGCAATTCGTCCTGCAGCCTCACCCGGATCAGCGGATCGAGGGCGGAGAACGGCTCGTCCATGAGCAGGATGTCCGCGTCGGTCGCAAACGCGCGTGCAAGCCCCACCCGCTGCTGCATGCCGCCCGACAGTTCGTGCGCATGCTTGCCGGCCCACTTGTCGAGCCCCACCAGGGCCAGCTTCTCGGCTACGATCCGCTTGCGCTCCGCTGTCTCGACGCCGCGCAGTTCCAGGCCCAGGCCGACATTCTCCTCGACCGTACGCCAAGGCAGCAGCGCGAACTGCTGGAACACCATTGCCACGCGTCTCGTCCGCAGCCGACGGAGCGTCCCGGGATCGCAGGACTGGACGTCCACCTCCCGGCCTTCGTCCTCAAGGATGACCCTGCCGCGCGTCGTCTTGTTCAGCCGGTTGACCGCGCGCAGGAGTGTGGACTTGCCCGAGCCGGACAGCCCCATCAGGACGCAGATCTGCCCCTTCTCGATGGCGAGCGAGGCGTGGGCCACGCCCAGCACCTGGCCCGTCTCGGCCAGGATGCGCTCGCGACTGAGCCCCTGGTCGACCAAAGGCAGGGCCCGCTCCGGGTGGGGGCCGAACAGGATGTCCACCTTGTCGAACACCACCGCGTTCATCGGTCGCTTCCCGCACGTCCGCGTGGTTCCGGCCGCTTGCACAGCCGGTCCAGCACGATCGCGACCAGCACGATGGCGAGACCTGCCTCGAAGCCGCGGGCGACGTTCACCTGGTTGAGCGCGCGCACCACCGGCTTGCCCAGCCCGTCGGCGCCGACCAGGGCCGCGATCACCACCATGGACAGGGACAACATGATGCACTGGGTGAGCCCGGCCATGATCTGCGGTGCAGCGCTCGGCAGCTCGACCTTGACGAGACGCTGCCACCGTGTGGCCCCGAAGGCCTCTCCGGCTTCCAGCAAATGCTTGGGCACCGACGAGATCCCGAGCTGGGTCAAGCGGATCGGAGCGGGCAGCGCGAAGATGACGGTCGAAATCAGGCCAGGCACGACGCCCAGGCCGAACAGGATCAGGGTCGGGATCAGGTAGACGAAAGTCGGGATCGTCTGCATCAGGTCCAGGATCGGCCGGAGCACGGCCATGACCCAGGGCCTGTGCGCCGCGACGATCCCCAGCGGGATGCCGATGATGAGGCAGACGACGGTGGCGAACACGACGAGCGCCAACGTCTCGATCGTTTCGTTCCAGTAGCCCAGATTCGCGATCAGGAGGAACGACAGCACCACCAGCAGGGTGAGTTGCCACGATCGGTGCAGGAACCAGGCCAGCGCGCCGAACAGGGCAATCAGTAGAAGCGGCGGGCAGGCCTTCATGGCCCAGATCAGGCTATCGATCGAGGTGCCCAGCACCATCGAGATGAAGTCGAAGATCCACCAGGCATGCTCGTTCAGGAGATCGACGCCGGCCGCGATCCACGAGCCCAGCGGAATCTTGTGCTCGGTCAGCCATTCCATGGCGTCCTCCCTGCGCCGCACGTCGGATGAAGGCAGCCGGGGAGCGCGGCTGCTCCGCGGCTGCTGGCCTCGCTGGTTCAGCTGCCCAGGTGATTCTTCACGGCCGCCAAGCCCTCCTGGCCGTCGAAGGTCGTGACGCCGGCGAGCCAAGGCTCCAGCACGCCAGGATTCGCCTTCAGATATTCGGTGGCTGCATCCTCCGCCTCCTGGCCATCATCCAGGATCTTGCCCATGACCTCGCTCTCCATCGGCAGGGTAAAGGTCAGGTTCTGGAGCAGCTTGCCTACGTTCGGGCACTCTTGGACGTAGCCCTTGCGGACGTTGGTCAGCACGGTGGCGCCACCGAAGTTCGGACCGAAGACCTCGTCGCCGCCGCTCAGGTAGGCCAGATCGTAGTTCACGTTCATTGGATGAGGTTCCCAGCCCAGGAAGACGATCGGGGTCTTCCGCTTGGTCGCCCGGCTTACCTCGGCGAGCATGCCCTGCTCGGAACTCTCGACGAGTTCGAAGTCGTTCAGGCCGAACTTGTCCTCGTCGATCATCGTCTGGATCAGACGGTTGCCGTCGTTGCCGGGCTCGATCCCGACGATCTTGCCGTCGAGCTGGTCCTTGAACTTCGCGATGTCGGCGAAGTCCTTGAGACCCTCGTCATACAGATATTTCGGCACCGCCAACGTGTACTTGGCGCCTTCAAGGTTGGTGCGCACCGTCTCCACCGTTCCCTGGTCCAGGAATGGCCGGATGTCGGCTTCCATGGTCGGCATCCAGTTGCCGAGGAACACATCGATGTCGTTGTTCGCGAGGGACTGATAGGTCACGGGAACCGACAGGATGGTGGCGGTCGGCTCGTAGCCCAGGCCTTCCAGCACGACCGATGTCAGCGCCGTGGTCGCTGTGATGTCGGTCCAGCCGACATCCGAAAAGCGCACCGTCTTGCAGCTTTCGGGCTCGGCTGCAAAAGCCGGGGCCTGCAGTGCGAAGGTCGCCAGGGCGGTCATCGCCATCAAACTCGTTCTGAACATCGACGGGCTCTCCTCTGCTTCTTCTTCGTCATGCCGCCCAATCATCGCTGGGCTGTCTGCCAATTCGATGCCACGTAGACAGGTGCGTTCGAGCGCGGGAGCGGCTCCCTGCTCCGGATGATGTCCGCGGCCTTTTCACCGATCATGATGGTCGGGGCGTTCAGATTGCCGGATGGCTCCGATGGCATGATCGAGGCGTCCACCACGCGCAGCCCCTCCATCCCCACGACGCTGCAGTGCGGATCCACGACCGTGCGCGGATCGGCAGGATCGCCCATCCGGCATGTCCCGCATGGATGATAGGCCGAATCGGCTTTCTCCCGGACAAAAGCGTCCAGGTCGACAGCGCTGGTCACCGCCCGGCCGGGCCGGATCTCCTCGCCCCGGAACGGCTCGAACGCCTTCTGGGCGAAGATCTCGCGGCTGGCCTCGATCGAGCGGCGCATCTCGTAGCGGTCGCGCTCTTCCGCCAGATAGTTTGGCTCGATCACGGGGTGGACGCGCGGATCGGCGGAGCGAAGCGTCAGCCGCCCCCGGCTTTTCGGGCGCATCGGGCCGACATGAACCTGGAACGCATGCTGCTTGCTCGCCGAGCGGCCATGATCCTCGATCAGCGCCGGCAGGAAGTGGAACTGGATGTCGGGATGCTCGACACCCGCCTCGGACCGCACGAACCCGCCCGCCTCGAGATGCGACGACGCGGCCGGACCTGTCTGGAGGGCGAACCAGCGCAGGCCCGCGGCCACCATGTTGTGGGGCTTCATCGTGTTGAGCAGCGTGACCGGCTGGGTGCAGGCCTGCTGGACATAGACCTCGAGATGGTCCTGCAGATTCTCGCCCACCCCCGGCAGATCGTGGACAGGCTCGATCCCCATCGCCTGAAGCTGGTCGGCAGGGCCGATGCCGGAGAGCATCAGGAGCTGCGGCGAGTTGATGGCCCCGCCCGAGCAGATGACCTCACGCTCCGCCCGTACGGTCTTCGCCGCCCCGTTTTCGACGTACTGGACACCGACTGCCCGTCCCCGCTCGACCAGGATCCGTGTCGTCAGCGCATTGGTGACGACCGTCAGGTTCGCCCGGGACATGGCCGGGCGCAGATAGGCTACCGCGGCCGAGCAGCGGCGGCCGTTGCGGATGGTCATGTCCATCCGCCCGACCCCCTCCTGCTGATAGCCGTTCATGTCGGAGGTGATCGGGTAGCCGGCCTCGACGCCGGCCTTCATCCAGGCGTCGAACAAGGGATTGGTCGACGTACCCCTCCAGACGGAAAGGGGTCCATCGCCGCCCCGATAGTCGTCGGGCCCGAGGGAGAAGGTCTCGGCCTTGCGGAAGTAGGGGAGCACATCAGCATAGGCCCAGCCAGCGGCACCTTCGGCGTCGGCCCAGCGGTCATAATCTTTCGCATGGCCGCGAATATAGACCATGGCGTTAAGGGCGGAACTTCCGCCGAGCACCCGGCCCCGGGGCCAGTACATCACCCGGCCGTTCATGTGCTGCTGCGGCTCGGTCTGATAGTACCAGTTGTAGCGGTCGTTCATCAGGTTGTAGGTCAGCGCGGCCGGCATGGAGATCTTCCATGTCCGCCCGGGCGGACCCGCTTCCAGCAGCAGGACCCGCACGTCGGGGTCCTCGCTCAGCCGTGCGGCCAGGACACAGCCGGCGGACCCGGCGCCCACGATCACATAGTCGAAGACCGGCTGGACCGGCATCAGCTTCCTTTCTTGGATGAGGCGGCGCAGGCTAGCCGATGATCGAGATGCTCCGTGGCGAGCGCGCAGGCAGCTTCCGGCGTGACCATCGGATCGCCCGACGCTGCGCGGAGGAACAGCCCGTCGATCATGCTGGCGAGCGCAAGCGCGGCATCCTCTACCTGCCCGCCTGGCAGGAGCCTGCGAAGGTCCGCAATGAGGGTGGAGCGCAGCCGGGCGATGTAGAGGCGGCGCAGGCGGTCGAGGACGGGAGCGAATGGTGCCTGGGCCCAGAAGGCAAGCCAGGCCGCACGGATCTCGGGGCGGAACTGCGATGGCGCAAAGCTGCCATCGATCACGGCCTGCAACCGGGCCCGCGGGCTGTTCGCCCGCTTCAGTCGGCCGACCACCTCCGTGCGCAGTTCCACCAGGATCCAGCGCATAGCGGCGGCGAGGAGATCGTCCTTGCTCTTGAAGTAGTGGTGGATGATCGCGGGCGAGAGACCGGCCTCGGCGCCGATGCGCACGACCGTCGTGTCCGGCCAGCCATACCGGCGCAGCGTTGCGATCGCCGCGTCGATCAACTGGCGCCGGCGAAGAGGCTCCATGCCGACCTTGGGCAAGGCAATTCCCACGGGTTCTTTCGACAAACCTGCCCTTTCCTGATTGGACGTTCAATCAAAATACGCCATCCTGTTGTTGGGCCGGTCATGTCGGAGGAGTGCTCATGCAGGAGCAGCGGCGGCGCCTGTACATCCACGGGCGGGAGCAGGACGGAACGGGCGGGGAGCGCTTCCTGACCTGTTCGCCGCGCGACGGGCAGCCCTTGTGCGAGATCGACCGGGCCTCGGCGGCCGATGTCGACGCCGCGGTCGAGAGCGCCGCCCAGGGCTTCCGCGTGTGGTCCGCCATGTCCGGCACGGAGCGTGGCCGCATCCTGCGTCATGCCGCCGATCTTCTGCGGGAGAATCGCGACCGGCTGGCCAGGCTCGAAGTGCTGGATGTCGGCAAGCCCATCAGCGAGGCGATGGCCGTCGACGTCGATTCGGGTGCGGACTGCCTGGAGTTCTATGCAGGGCTGGCCCCGGTGGTGAACGGCGAGTACCTGCCGCTCTCGGGCACGGCGTTCGCCTATACGAGGCGCGAACCGCTCGGCGTGTGCGTCGGCATCGGCGCCTGGAACTATCCGCTGCAGATCGCCTGCTGGAAGTCGGCGCCTGCGCTTGCCTGCGGCAACGCGATGGTTTTCAAGCCATCCGAACTCACCCCGCTCACAGCACTCGAACTCGCCAAGATCTTCACCGCAGCCGGCCTGCCGCCCGGCGTCTTCAATGTCGTGCAAGGCGATGCTCGGGTTGGCCGGGCGCTGGTCCAGCACGAGAGCGTCGCGAAAGTGTCGCTTACCGGCGAGGTCGGCACTGGCAAGAAGGTGATGGCCGATGCGGCCGGCACGCTGAAGCAGGTGACGATGGAGCTGGGCGGGAAGTCACCGCTCATCGTGTTCGACGACGCAGACATCGAGAATGCGGTCCGGGCGACCCTGCTGGCCAATTTCTACACCCAGGGCGAAGTCTGCTCGAACGGCACCCGCGTCTTTGTCCAGCGGCGCCTGCACAACCATTTCCTTGACCGCCTGCTCACCCGGACGGCGAAGCTGGTCACGGGCGATCCACTCGAATCTGGCACCCACATCGGCGCTCTCATCTCGGCAGAGCATCTCGAGAAGGTGAGCGGCTACGTCAGGCTCGGCAAGGAAGGCGGTGCCAAGCTGCTGTGTGGCGGCGAGGCGGTGAAGGTACCGGGCCTTGAGGGAGGCTGGTACCTGACGCCCGCGATCTTCGACGACTGTGCCGACGAGATGCGCGTCGTCCAGGAAGAGATCTTCGGGCCGGTAATGGCCCTGCTGACCTTCGACGACGAGGCGGAAGTCATCGAGCGCGCCAATGCGACGCCTTTTGGACTGGCAGCGGGGGTGTTCACCCGGGACCTGGCTCGCGGGCACCGGGTGATCGCACAGGTCCAGGCTGGCACCACCTGGATCAACAGCTACAACATGACCCCGATCGAGATGCCGTTTGGCGGCGTGCGCCAGTCCGGCATCGGCCGCGAGAACGGGCTCGAGGCGCTGAGACACTACACCCAGGTGAAGAGCGTCTACGTGGAGACGGGCGACGTGTTCGATCCATATCCTGCGTAGGTACCCGACTTGTGGTCGATCCGGCCTCGTGATCCTGTCCTACATCGCTGCGGACGTGACTTGACGCTCCACCGGCGCGCCGCCATGTGCTGCCACGATGCAGGTCGCCATGAAGTTGCCCATGCCCAGGTTCACGCGCCGCGAGACGCTCGCCTCTCTCGCCACGCTTTCCACTCTGCTCGTGATCCCAGGCCGCATGCAGGCCGCCGAGGGAGTGGGTCTGCGGTTCGGCGTGGCGCAGCCGTTCAGCTTCGCCATGCTGGTCGAGCGGGCCCGTGAACTGTCGACGGCCGACTATACCCCACCTCCACGGCCGGTACCGGAGATCACCCAGCAAATCGATTACGACGCGCACGGCAAGCTCCGCTACAAGCCGGACTACGCCCTTTGGGCGCATGGCGAGAGCGTCTATCCCGCGACCTTCGTTCATCTGGGCCGTTACTTCCAGAAGAGCGTTAGGATCAGTGCGCTGGACCTGCAGGGCAATGCGCGGGAGATCCTGTACGATCCCGCCTACTTCACCATGCCGCCAGACCATGTCGCCCATCAGATCCCGACCGATGCCTCGGCCTTTGCCGGCTTCTGGGTCCGGGAGAGCAACCGGTCGGGCAGCTGGGCGGAACGTGAGCCATGGGCGACCTTTGTAGGCGCGTCCTACTTCCGTACCGTCGGTGAACTCGGTCAAGTGGGCATGTCGGCCAGGGGAATCGCCCTGAGTACGGGCGATGCGGGGCCGGAAGAGTTCCCGGACTTTACCGAGTTCTACCTTGAGCCGACCTTGCGCGAGGGCGAACCCTTCGTGTTCTCGGCGCTCATGGACAGCCCCAGCCTGACCGGTGCCTATCGCTTCACCATGCATCGCGGTGTCGGTGTCATCGTCGAGGTCGAAAAGCATCTGTTCCTGCGCAAGGACGTCGCCCGGCTCGGCATCGCTCCCCTGACCTCCATGTACTGGTACGGCGAGTACCCATCGACCCACAGCCATGACTGGCGCCCGGAGGTCCACGACTCCGATGGCCTTGCGTTATGGAACGGTGCCGGCGAGCGGCTCTGGCGCCCCGTCAACAACCCTCCTCACATCGTCACGTCGTCCTTCGCGGACGAGGATCCGCGCGGGTTCGGCATCTCCCAGCGCGACCGCAACTACGACCATTACCTGGACGGAGTGTCCTACGACAGGCGGCCCACTTGTTGGATCGAACCGTTGGACGCATGGGGCAAGGGTGCCGTCCAGCTCATCGAGATCCCGACCGACGACGAGATCTATGACAATGTCGTCGCCTTCTGGGTGTCCGAAACTCCAACCGCCGCGGGAGACGAGCTCACCTACCGCTACCGGATGCACTGGCTGAAGGACGAACCCTTCTACCCCGTAGCTGATTTCGCCCGCGCGGTGGCCACCCGGATTGGCCGTGGCGGCGAACCCGGCAAGGAACGTCCGGCCGATGTCGTGAAGATGGTGATCGAGTGGGACGGAGCGGTCCTGAAGTCGATCCCCTGGGGCGCCCGGCCAGTGGTGCAGGCTTCCGCCTCGCGTGGTGAACTCAGCCTGCAGCGGGCCGAACCGATCTGGTACACCGACCGCTGGCGCTCGGAGTTCGACCTGAAGTTCGACGGGACCGAGCCTGTCGAGTTGCGCTGCTTCATGACGCTTGAGGACGAACCCATCACCGAGACCTGGTTGTTCCAACTGCACCCGCAGGTAATCGGACGTACCTGAGAACGGGGCTACAGACCGGATCGACCTGTGGAGGGCGCAGTGACGTATGTCACTGCCATGGCCGGTAAGGTGATCTTCATCTCGTGCTGGCAAGCCTGCCAGGAGGAAACCGCGAAGTGGATCGGTCGATGATGTTGGAGCGCCTTGTCACCTTGTGCCTGTCTGTCTCGGCGGCGCTGGTCCTCTGGGCGGCGCCGGTGCTCGCCGCGCCGGAACTCCGGGCCGACGAGTTCGTCGATCGGTTCGGCACCCGGGCGGTGGAGGCGCTGAGCAGCACGGCCGGCGATCCGGCCGCACGCCGGGCACGCTTCGAGGAGCTCCTGCAGGAGGGGCTGGATATGCCGAAGATCGCTGCGCTCGTGCTCGGCCGCGCCTGGAGAGGCGCTGATCCGGATCAGCGCGCCCGCTTCGTGGAGGTTTTCGAGGACCACCTGATCGTCACCTATGCGAGGCGGCTCGACACCTATGCCGGCCAGCGCCTCGAGGTCGGCGCGGAGACCCCTGCCGGTGACGACATGCTGGTCGCAAGCAAGGTCACGCCTCGCGATGGCGAGCCAGTCGAAGTGGTATGGCGCCTCCGGGCGAAGGACGACCAGTGGCGGATCATCGACGCGTCGGTCGCGGGCGTCAGCATGGTGGTGACCTGGCGCAACGAATTTGCCGCCGTGATCGAGCGGGATGGACTGGACGGCCTGATCCAGCGTCTGGCGTCGGCCGCGGAATTCGAGCAGACCAGCATGAACTAAGGGAAAGCTGCTGCCAGCTCAGACAGATGGGACCAGGACTGGACGAACGGCCCTTCGGTCGCCCTCAGTAAATGTCGGCAGAGTCGCTGGCTGGCGATGCGACCGTCTGAGCATGAACCGGCTCATGGCAGCATCCAGCATGGATCATTGCGATCGCGTCTCAGGCAGCCGCTCATTGTCTCGGACGAGGCGACGTGATCGGGGGAGCCAGGCGAAGACCCTCCAGGTTTGGTCCATGCGACGCCTTCATCGGCTGGCTGTCGAAGATCCTGCCGGTTGGGCCGGCTTCCCGCCCCGACCGCTCGCGCGATCCAGCATCGGCGCGACGTCGTGGATCGTGCGGAACAGGAGCAGGCGCATGTAGCGGTGGAACCGCCAACAGATCATCTGCCTTGTCGGCTCAGCCATATCTTCCTTGTATGTCTGCGACGTCCCGGCTTTCATCCTGCTCTCGAGATTTCCTGTATACTGCCGAGTTCACGCCAAAAGCGCCTGCTGCCTTCGCTGGGCTGCCGCCGATCGAGCGCTTCTCCAGCAGCCCGAGGCACGGCACCGATACCATCAGCCATTTCGGCAGCGTGCAGCGCAGCCACTTGCTGTTCATGTGCCCGCTCGAGGGTCGAGCGAACCAACAAGCCACGGACTGGCTTCGTCGATCGCATGACCGCCGCCGGCAGGCCGCCAAAGGTCATCCTGGCCGCCGTTGCCCAAAAAGCTGCCGGTCTTGAGCGCAAGCCGTCATCCGCCCACAAATGCCGCTCCATCCTGGAGCAGCCGACCCGTCCTCGGCTTGGCGGGCAAGCGGGGGATCGCTTTGCGACGCACCGACATGGATCAGCAGCTACAGCCAGCCGCCGCCGCCGCAATGAACCGTGTAGCGGAACGCCTCGAATACCCAACGCATCTCTGGCGTCGGCTTGTGCCACGCCTGGTCACGCCGGGCAGCAGCGGCCTGGTCCGCCGCGACTGCTCGTCCGTCGGACCTGTGGGACAACGCCTTGGTCTTGCGCAGTCCGGTCCATCCGGCCGAAGTCTGATCCTCCGGATAAAGCCACAGCAAAGCTGACCGCCGGCCACTCCTCTCCCGGGTCCACATCGTGACCGTCCATGACCCAGCAACCCCATTCAAGCGGGACCTGATGACCCTGCCAGCCGGCATCCTCTGCCAGCAGACATGAAAGCGTGAGCAAGTCACACGATATCTTGCAGCTTGCTCTGCGCTGTCTACCGTCCTTCAAGCCTACGCACTTGTCTTGGATATTAAGAGCCGGTGCTCGCCTTTACTCCGATTGCTGGCTCCATTGCTCATGCATGGCCGCCATGGTCTGGCTCAGCTTTTCACCGAACGTCGACAGAGTACCGAGGATCGCCACGGCGACCAGCGCGGCGACCAAGCCATATTCGATGGCGGTCGTCCCCTCCTGGCCCGACAGGAGTTGGCGAAACAGCTTGGCCATCATGGATTCCTGCGTTGGAAAGCACTGAAGCCAGTCTGGCATCATCAAATTAACAATAGGTTTCCGAGGTTGCCAATCAGGTGGCGTTGCCCCCGCCAGATCGGAAACGCGGCGGGTTGGCAGGTGGCTCTGCGAGATGCACCGGGTGCGCTATAGCCGAGCCGGCTGTGGGGATAGACCTCGTTGTACTCGGCCATCCACTTCTCCAGAGCAGCCACGGCGGTGACCTCATCAGAGACGGAGTTCACCCGGCCATCGCCGCGCTTGAAGCTCATCACGAACGCCTCGGCTCCTTGGGCTCTCGACGGCGTGAAGCAGGGGACGAACCCAAGTGCTGTCGCCAGCTCGATGGTCTTGGCCGCCGCATGAGCCGAGCCGTTGCCGGACAGCCACTGGATCGGGAGAGGCGCCCTGATGGCGCCAAGCGCCGCTCGACCCAGTCGATCATCAGGTCCTGCACGAACTCGCCGTTCCAGCAGGCGAACGCCAAGGATGTTCGAGCGCAGGGTAACGACCTGCATCATGGGCTTGCTGATGGCGACGGCCGGTATGGCTTGGCGAGCAGCGGGCCGTGCTTCTTCATCAGCCGGCAGATGCGCCTGTGGCTGGCCACTGCCTTGTCCCCGGATCGCTCGCGCCTGAGCAGCGCGGTGATCAGGCGCTAGCCATGACCAGGCCATTGATCGATCAGGCGACGGATGTCGGCAGCAAGCTCCAGGTCGTCCTTCCGAGCCTGCGGTCCTCCTGTCTGGCCCGGCGGCTTCCCTCGGGAACCGCCCTTCGGCAAAAGGCTGGAACGCCAGGTAGCTTTTCTTCTGACCGGGCAAGGTCGAGGGCCTCTTCGGAAGACCCCCGCCTGCGGGCCATCCCGCGGATCAGCTCGACCTTCGAGAACGTGTCGGACATCGGCATGTGCCCAGGGCTAGCCTTGGGCCCTCCCGCTGATGCCGATGTCCGGTCGAAACGAGGAGCAACTCGCTGGGATAGCCAGTGTCGTTCGCATGACGAACCGCGGGTTTTCGTTCAAGGCGCCTGACCGCAAGCCGAGTCCGTCCACAGGCGGGCGCCACAGCCTGGCCAGCCATCGGTCCGGTCGTGCTGTGGCTATCCCACCCCTACGCAACGGGTGATCAGCGAGCACTCGCTCCCTCACCGCTGCGGCCAATCCGGCACCAACCCTGGCAAGGAAGCCATGACCAGATGATCCGACAGGAACACCGTTGGCGACCGGACTTGGTCCACGCATGCTCTTATGTACAATAGGATGTGGCACCCGATCTTCTAGAGCAGTTTCGATTCACTCGAACTCATAACCGGCGTTGGCGAGATAGTCCTGGCATTCGGCTGGGCTGAAGGGGTCGAGTGTCTGGCCGATGGTACTCCATAAGGTTTCACGGGTACGGGCGGCTGCTTTGCGGAGCA
>NZ_DATAGQ010000203.1:0-21480 GCF_036263595.1 Geminicoccus sp.
GCAAGCAAGGCCGGCGAAGCTCCGCCAGAAGGATCGGGATGCCTCGCCCGCCAAGGTCTTCTGACCTTGGCACCTTCGGTGTTGGATGATCCGTCTGCTGACGGATCATGGACGATCAAGTACACCAAGGCCAAGCCATCGGAGGACGGCCGCAAGCAGGTCGACCTGGCGATCCCCGCCTTCGGCTACCAGAACCACATCAGCACCGACCGGCGGCACCGCCTGATCCGAAAGTGGCTGGTCACGGATGCCGCCGCGCATGAGGGAAGCCGGCTGGGCGACCTGCTCGACCCTGGCAATACCGCGGCCGCCGTCTGGGGCGACAGCGGCTACCGGTCGAGGAAGAACGAAGCATTACTGACCCAGCAGATGCTGGTGAGCTGCATCCATCGCAAAAGACCTCCGCACCGGCCCATGCCGATGCGGACGGCCAGGGCCAACGCCAAGAAGTCGGCTGTCCGCGCACATATCGAGCACGTGTTCGCCGAGCAGAAGGCCAGGATGGGCCTGTTCGTGCGGACCATCGAGCGTCAGCAGACGCTCGATCCGGCCTCCGAAGGAGACGCCGGCAGGAGCCGGCAGAGGCGGCATCGCCAGAGCGACAACCAAGATCGGGCTCGCCAACCTGGTCTACAACATGCGCCGGCTGGTCTGGCTCGAACGCCAAGTCCTGCCAGGGTGAACAGTGTCAGGGGAACCTGTCGGCACACGAATGATCAGCGCGAAGGCAATATCCTGCCAACACAGAGCCACGAACGTCATCACCTCGCCGTACGACGCGGTCCGGCGAGACGCATTGGCCAGTAAATGGAGGTGTCCAGCTGGAAGGCCAGTAATGCTTCCAGCTCCTGCCCCGCCGCCCTCGATGTTCCACCGACCGACGTCGTTCCGGGAAGCGGATCAGCGGCCCGTTGACGGATGAGGGTGGTCGGACGCAACGTCGGCTGGATGACCTGCTGGCGCCGCTTGGCCCGGGATGAGGAACGGAGGCTGGACGTTTCGCGGGCCATGATCGGCGTCACCATGAGCAGCATTCTGCTCTGTCGAAGCAGCCGCCCATCGTCATTCTCCAGATGGGCCTCAGTGCGAGCGAGCTCCGTCCAGGATGACGAGCCCAGGCGGGCTCACCCTCGCGTGACCGGCAGCGCCCTGCGGGTCCCGCACCTTGAGGGTCCCGAACGGATCCGGAGCGACCGGTCTCGGATGATCTGATGCACACGCTCCGAGAATCAGCGTGTGGCAGTGACCGCCGATGCAGGACCTGAGCTGAGGGCCGACCGTCACTTCGCTCTGTTCAGGTGGCGCCACATGATCGGCCGGAAGGATCCCAGTCACCGACAGACGCTAATCCTCAATGCTTCGCACCTGATGTGTTATCTCGAAGAAGTCGTAGAGGCGAAAGATATCCGGAAAGCCGTAGATTCGGTCTGGCAACAGGCTAAGCTGCGCATCAAAGTACTTGTTGAACAGTATCCGGAATGAATTTACCGGCGTGATCGATGGATAGAGCGTACCATAATCATGGTCCGGGAAGTAGTACGCATTCAGGATGCCCATCTTGATCTGCAGCTCATCATGAGTTGCGTCCTGCCAGGATCGGGCGTGGCCCACGTCGGTTTCGGGGAAAGGTCCTTCGTCTCCCTGGAGGATGATGATGGGAGGATTCTTCTCGCTCCCCTGAAGGGTCGTCACCAGATCCTCGATCACCTTGTTGGCATAGTGGACCTGGTCGATGTAGCCCGCCGTACGGCCGCGAATGTTCGCCTCTTCCTCGGAAAGGCAACGCCCCGCTGGGTCGAAGACGAATGGCTCGTGCGGCAGCAGGATGTGGCCGAACACGAAGCTTGGCCCTGCCTCATCCGCGACGGCCTTCTTGATCTGCTCGACCTGCCAAGGAACGCGCTGGCACTGGCCATAGTCCCACTGCAGGCTTCGCGTGTAGGAGGTTTCTGGTGCTGCGACGGCCATCAGAGGATGGAGCCCGATATCCCGGGTATAGATCGAGGCGAACTCGCGAAAACCGAACTGAGGATTGAGATCGGCGTGGGGATTGTCCTGGGTCGGGCTCCACCAGGAGCCGACCTGGACATAGCGGTACCCGGCCGACTTCACGAAGCGAGCGACCCGATGCTCGTCGAGCATGGCATGTATGGGGCCCCAGTCGCTCGATCGGCGGCCGTCCCCTTCCGAAAGGAGGTCCAGATAGTCCATCTGGAAGGTCGAGGCCAGGGAATGACCCGTTTTCAGATAGTTCGCGTGGCTGCCGGTTGCCACGTAGAAGCCTCGCTCCTTCAGGAACGTCGTCATCGGCAGCGGGTCGATACCGAAATACCGCTCCAGCGTCCGGGCCGAGGCGTACCGATCGAAGATCAGGTAGACGATATCGGGCCGAGTCTCCGTTGACGTGGAGGGTACCCCGATACTGCTCACGATCGGATCTGGCCGTGGGATCTGCCATTTGTACCAGACCACCTGCCCGATCGGCGTGAGCGCCATCATCAGCGCGATACCGTTCAGGAGGCTGTGAGGCAGCCGAAGGTCGAGCTGCGTTCGCGCGATGAAAACGAACAAGGCGATCAGCAACAGAGCGAGCACCAGACGGGCGACCCAGGACTCCATGTCCCCGGTCAAAGCCATCACCCACGACGCGAGCTGCACCGAGAACAGGCAGCCGATCAGGACGATCGTCGTGAGCAAGCCGGTCCGTGCGCCGAACTCGCGCAGGATGATCCCCATACCCAGGAATACCAGGAGGGCAAAACCAAGAACGGCTCCCAGCACGGGCAGAACGTCGAGAAAGGAGGCTTCTTTCACGTTGTTAGCGTAGAGGGCCAGAACGGAGGCGCCAGCCAGGAGGAACGGGTGGAACGGGAAGAGCTGGACAGGTGTCCCCCTGCCTTTGCGGGCAGTGGTGTCGGCTGGCCGGCCCAGTTCCCCCGCTGCGTTCTTGCCTTCGATCGTGCTGGACCGGTGCTCGCTCATTGCTCTTCTGGTATCGGCTGATCTGCATCTCGTCCACGTACTATGTGGGGCGACTTGTAACTTCTCCCTGAATCGTTTTCAGGCCTTGTTGGCTCTTCCTCCCTGTGACAGCTTCGTGACAACAAGGGCCGGCAGAGACGGCCGCGTTTGGCGCCGTGGATGCGACGGGCGCCCGACCTATCGCTGACCTAGGCTGGGAACGGAACGTTATGCATTACCTCGGCGCACAAGGCTTCCGGCTCGTCATCGCCACCCTTGTGGTGGGCATGTCGACATCGAGCGCCTGGGCCTATCTTGATCCTGGCACCGGAAGCATGATCCTTCAGGTGCTGCTCGGCGGCGTCGCGGGACTCCTCCTGGCCGGCAAACTCTACTGGCACAAGGTGCTGTCCGTCCTGGGCATCAGGCGAGGCGATGACGTGGCTGAGGCCAGCACGGTGCACAGGGATGTCGATGCCGACGCCCCCGCCCGGAAGTGATGTCCTGACCGGTTTTGCTCCGACATTGGCAGGCTCCGCGTCGGTGGAGAGAGTTGCGGTCGCGGCGCTCGAACCAGGGTCGTTCCGGGACCGCAATGGCGCGGTGTTCTATCGCGACGGCCAGATCCTGCGCGGCATCGGCTCGGCAGCACTGGCAAACTGGCATCGTCTGCGTGCGGCCTCGTTCTTCCGCGAACATGTGGAACAGGGAAGCATCGTCCGCACCGAGCAATTGGACGATGCGGAGCTAACTGGTCTCGGCGGAGACTGGGCGGCCGTCCTACGCCATGACCCCGTCCCGTTCATCTCGTACCCCTACGAGTGGACGTTCGGCATGCTGAAGGATGCAGCGCTGCTGCATCTCGACCTGATGTTGGCGGCACTTCCGGCCGGCTTCATCCTGAAGGATTCCTCTGCCTACAATGTGCAGTGGAAGGGCGTTCAGCCCGTCTTCATCGACATCCCGTCGTTCGAGGCCCTGCGCGAGGGCGAGCCCTGGGTCGGCTATCGCCAGTTCTGCGAGCTGTTCCTCTATCCCCTGTTCCTGCAGGCCTACAAAGGCGTCGACTTCCGCCCCTGGCTGCGCGGGCGGATCGATGGGATCCCGGCCGCTTCGCTGCGCCCCTTGTTCTCCGCCCGCGACCTGATCAGGCCGGGCGTCCTGCTGCACCTAGTTGCCCAGGATGCGCTGCAGCGTCGCTATGCCAATCGCCCGCAGCAGGTCCGCAGCACGATGGCCAAAGCCGGCTTCGACCGGCAGCTCATCGTGAACAACGTCAAGGGCCTGCGAAAGATCGTCGCCGGCTTGTCGCCAGGAGGGTCGAAGACCGAGTGGGCCGATTACGAGCGCACCCATAGCTACGACGAGGTCGAATTCGCCGCCAAGTGCGCCTTCGTGCGGAAAGCAGCTTCGCACCGGCACTGGCGGCGGGCCTGGGACCTCGGCTGCAACACCGGGACCTTCTCACGGATCGTCGCGGAGCATGCCGATCATGTCGTCTCCATGGACGGCGACTGGATGGCCATCGAGCACCTCTACCAGACGCAGAAGACCCGTCCGGACCGGGGCAAGATCCTGCCGCTGGTGGTCAACCTGTCCGACCCCTCGCCCAGCCAGGGTTGGCAGGGCCTGGAGCGCAAGTCGCTGCCCGAGCGTGGGCGGCCGGAGCTCACCCTGTGCCTGGCGCTCATCCATCATATCGTCATCAGCGCCAACATTCCGATGCAGAGCTTCATCGGATGGCTGGCGAACCTGGGCACGGGCCTGGTCATCGAGTTCGTCAGCAAGCAGGACGAAATGGTCCAGACGCTACTGGCCAACAAGGATGACCAGTACAGCGACTATGACCAGGCGAACTTCGAGCGCTGCCTGACGGAGCACTATCAGATCAAGGCGAGCCAACCGCTGAAGGACGGCAAGCGCCACATTTACTTCGCCCTGCCCGAGGATACGGCAAGACCTGCTTGAATGGCGTCGGCTGGCTTCAGAGAGCCTCGACGCCATGCTTCTTCACCCGACTGCCGGAGGCATCACTCCGGCACCTCGCAGGCTTGGCTGAGCCGCCCAGCCGGCAAGACCTGCTGCCGTTCCGGCTCGATCCAATCAGCGAACGAGCTCTGGCTGGGCAGAAACGGCAGCTTCGTGCCGAAATAGGTGTTGAAGACGAGCCGATAGATGTTCACCAGGTTCATATCGGGCGGCAGATCCGCCTGCAGCCGACCATCGGTCGAATAGACGGCAAGAAGCGGCGAGAAGCGTTCGGTGATGCAGGAGCGGTCGGCACTGTCCTGGTCGAAGTACAAGCCGCCGCCATGGTCACCATGGATGATGATCACCTTGGGTCCGGTTCCCTCGCCGACGATCCGTTCGAGGAAAGTCAGGACCATCTCGTTGGTGAACATCAGCTTGTCGATATAGCCGTCCCGGTAGATGCGCCGGCGTTCGGGGTCGCCGTCCGTGAAGTGAGATCCGTCCGCCAAGCCCCGCCAGCCGCCTTCCGGCATCACCGGATCACCGTGCTGGTTGACGTCGAACGGTGGGTGCGGCGCCAGGGCGTGAAGGTAGAGAAAGTATGGGCTCGCCAGTTCCCGCTCATAGGGAACGCTGAACATGTCTTTGGGCAGGCTCGGCTCGACGTAACCGAACTCCTGCGCTGCCCGGTGAAGCAGGCTCTGCTCATAGACAGCCATCTCGAAATTGCTGATCCGGCGCGGGAGCAGCAGGCGGTCCACCTGAGTCATCCGCACGGGATCATAGCGGACGTCGACGGCCGCAGTTTGATACCCGAGCCCGGAAAGGGTCTCCATCACGCGGTTCTGGCGGAGTTCCTGAAGCAATGAGCGCCGCAGCGCCTGGGCGGACATTGGCTGATCTGCAGGGCCCAGGTAATCCGCCGTCAGGACGCTGCTCATGACCAACATGGTTTGGTTGTAAGGCGAGACGGCCCCGCTCGCGACCGCGAAGCCCAGCTGGCGCAGCTGATCGAGGAAGGGCGTGTTGTCGAAGTGATAGAGATCAGCGAGGACGTCCTGGCGCGAGTACCCGTCCAGCACAAGGTGGATGATGCTGGGAGCTTCGCTGGTGCGATGCGCATCCACGAGAAGGCTTTCACTCCTGTTCATCACGCCAGCATGCGCCACGTCATTGACCAGACCCGGCTCGCGCAGGATCAGCGTCATCATCGGGAACACCAGCATCACAGCTGCTACCGTGTTCCCGATCCGCGTGAGATTCAATGTCGCCTTGAGGAAGAAGGCGGCCAAGCCTGCAAACAGAAGCATCGACGCCAGTATGTAGATGGTCGGCACGAATCCCATGATCGGGTAGGTCAGATCACGGAATGTCATTTCGATAAGATTGAAGTGAAAGAAGATGACGACAGCCATGGCGGTCCACAGTGCGGCCCGATGAATGTCGCGCATGACGACCCCGACGACGGCCATGATCAACAAGGCTCCAAGTGCCCCGATCAGTGCCGGGCGAAGAGCCGCGCCCGCATCGAACATTCCAATATCCCCTGCCATCAGGAACAGCGGATAGTGGGCAGCGAGGAACAATGGATAGAGCGGGAAATCCCACGGCTTCCTGGGCAAGGAGAGATTCCTCCGGATGGAGATCGCTACATGAAACATCGAGCGCCGACGGAGGCTGCCGACTACCCCTGCTGTTTGTGGGCCAGGTAGATGGAAATGGTGAGCATTCGCAGGATAAACCATGGTGACTTGTCGGGATGGCTCCTGGGCCTCCTCCGGTCGACGTGCGCCGGCGTCGTCCCGGACGGCATGGAAAGGAAGGCCATGGCCAGCCGGCTGATACGCTACTCGATCGATGGAGCTCCTGCTCCAGGCGAACGGCAGATCCTTCATCGTGCAACGTGACGATCGATGCCCGGTATCGTCGAGGGCCTTTCGGTTATTGTAATGGGGAACGGATCGGCAGAACTATTCGCGGACACTGAACGATCGTCAGGAATCCCTCATCATCGTTGAAGACGCAGCAGACCGCTCGAGAACTCCGTGAGAACCGTAGAGGCACCGCGCCGACGCCTGCGGACGCCGCTTCTGATGATGACTGCGCTCGCAGTCGTTTGGGTCGGTTGGGAGGCGAGTGTCGAGATCGAACGGGCCTACCGATTTGCCTGTGCAGATGAATGGAGCGACAGCGCTTGCCCCGACATCGGTTGGCCGTTGGCGTTGTTGCGGTGGATCACCGTATTCTGTGCCATCTGCCTGCCCTGTACGATCATTGGCCTGATGGAATGGTGGGCGGGTCATCCCAAGGATCGTCCACCTGCCTAATAGGTGCGGGGCGCTTTGCAGGCAGGCCCGCCAGCTTGTCCGGCACGCGTTGCCTTTGCCGCTGGCGCCCATGCCGATCCGTTGGCTCATCTGGCCGGTGCGACAAGATCCTGGATGCGCTGAGCGATCTGCCGTGCAGATCCTATGAGGTCTACCGGGCCGTCGAACGTGATGGCGTTCTCGCCCATGCCGTGCTCGGTAGGCGAGCTTCCCGGGGTGAGTACCATGGTGATCCCGCCTGCCTCATGGATGGCCGCCAGGCCACGCGATCCGTCATCCAGCGAACCGGAGAGGATCACGCCGATCATACGGCTCCCGGCGTGCGCCGCGACCGAATTGAACAAGAGATCGACCGTACGGTTGCGGTATTTCTGCTCGGGGTCTTTGACGAGTTCACCGAAGCTGCTGGCCGCCAAACTTAGATGCTCGGCCGGCTCACCGATATAGATGCGACCAATTTTGAACCGCTCGTCTTCTTCCGTGATGAGCACCGGCAGAGCCGACGCACGGGACAGGACCGCCTGCAGATGGCTTGGACGATCCCAGGGACGATGCAGCACGATCATGACGATCGCGGCCAGATCAGACGGCAATGCTGCCACCAGTACCTGGATGTCGCTGAGGCCTTGAGCGCCTGAGGCACCGATCGCGACGACCCAGGGGGTGTGTTCGCTTCTCATGCGAAGACATTGCACGCGCCGCGACGGCTTGGCTACGGCATGCTGCTCTGCATGGCACCCAAGACTTCCAGCGACGGATGTCGTCCGCAGAACCTGGGGGATGTGCGAGTTGCAGGGATGGTATGGGACGACCATGCCTGCAACTCGGCACGCGCCTGACCTTGAACGAGTGATCGTGATCGCGCAGCTGCGCCCCTGCACGAGGAGCAGGGCGCGAACTCGGTCATGTGCAAAGCAAACAGATCGGTTCACCGGCAAGTCGCGAGGCATCGCCATGGCGGCACGACTCGATCGTCTGCTTCACGCTCAGACCCGGCAACTATCATCAGCACGGCATGTGGAGATCGGAACTGTTCTGCCGCCGGACCGTTTCTCGCCCTCTTGGCCCTAGGAGCTACCGTGCAACTTCTGGACCTGATCGGCTATGCAGCCGCCCTTTGTACAACCAGTGCCTATGTCCCGCAGGTGCTCCGTGTGTGGCGGACCCGATCAACGCACGATATCTCGCTCAAGATGTTCGTCGTGCTGGTTACCGGGATCTCGCTGTGGCTGACCTACGGCATCCTGACGAGCGACTGGCCGTTGGCTGCCGCGAACTCCGTCACCCTGATGCTCGCCAGCACGATCCTGTACTTCAAGATCCGGCACGGATGACGGACCGTCCCCGGCATCCACCGGGAAAGCGTTCGAAGATCCATCATCCGAACCGCCGAATGCCGACGACAACGGCAGTTCAAAGGCGATCGCGGGGAGATGGTATTCCAGACATCTCCGTTCAGCCTGCGGGATGATCGCACTGTCGAAGCGACGGCTCTCGACTGGTCCCGGGGAGGCATGACTCGCGCCCCGTGCTGGACGGACCGGAGCTTTGGCATTATCGCCCCAAGCAGGCTGAAAAGCGCCGGCAGGCGTCAGCACGAGAAGCCTGCTGATGAGCGTCCATAGCGGGCGCTTCACAGGCGCGGGTGAAGGGGTGGCCAGGGCCGGCGGCAAGCCGACCGGGACCGCGGCCGAAAGACAGTTCATCAGGAGGTTGACGAATGAAACATGCTCTGCTGGCGGCCGCCGCCATTGCTGCGTTGCTGTCTCCCCTTCAGGCCTCTGCCCAGACGACGATCCGCGCAGCGTTCGGGTCGCAGCCCGTCCACCCGAGCTTCGTGGGCCTCCAGTGCTTCGAGAAGCTCGCCGAAGAGCGCAGCGGCGGATCGCTTGCCATTGAGCTTTATCCTGACCGCCAGCTGGGCGAGGAGCGCGAGACCGTCGAGGGGCTTCAGATCGGCTCGGTCGACATGACGGTCGTCTCGACCGGACCACTCGGCGCTTTCGTGCCGGAGGTGGGTGTCCTCGACCTGCCGTTCATTTTCGAGGACTCGCAGCACGTCTACGAGGTCCTCGACGGCGAGGTCGGCCAGGACCTGCTCCAGAAGTTCGACGCGCAAGGCATTGTCGGGCTGGCTTGGTGGGAGAATGGCTGGCGCCACCTGACGGCGAAGAAGGCCGTCGAGGCGCCCGGCGATCTTCAGGGCGTCAAGCTGCGCACCATGCAGAACCCGGTCCATATCGCAGCCTTCCAGAAGCTCGGCGCTGCGCCGATCCCGATGGTCTGGGGCGAAGTCTTCACCAGCCTCGGCCAGGGCGTCATCGACGGACAGGAAAACCCCATCACGATCATCTACTCCAATTCGCTATGGGAAGTGCAAAGCCACGTGATGCTGACCAGCCATGTCTATGGCCCCCACGCGGTTCTGTTCTCCAAGGCGATCTGGTCCAGCCTGACCGAGGAGGAGCAGAACATCATCCGCCAGACCGTCACCGAGTGCACCGGCGTGCAGCGTGAGACATCGGCCGAGCTCGAGAAGGAGTATCTCGGCCTGCTGAAGGAGAAGGGCATGGTCATCGAGGAGATCGACCTGACGCCCTTCCGCGAGATGACGGCCGATATCGCGTCGAGCGTCGACGGTCTGGATCCGGCCATGATCGAGAAGATCAAGGCCGCAGCCTCCAACTGACGACGGCCGGGCTCGCCACCCGGCTCCGCCGCTGCCCAGCGATGAAGGTGCCGCATCGATGATCAAGCGTTTATGGGCTGCGGTGGAATGGGCGACCGAGGCGCTCCTTATTCTAAGCATCGTCGCCATGACGGTCATGTGCCTGGCCCAGGTAGGGTGGCGATATCTTCTCGGCGATCCGCTGATCTGGTCCGAGGAAGCGGCGCGCTACCTGTTCGTCTGGGTCGCCTATCTCTCGGGCTGGCTTGCCTGGAAGCATCGTGCCCATGTCGCGGTCGATATCGTTCACTACCTGGGGGGGCCGCTCGTCAGGAAGGCCTCGGAGGCGCTGGTCGAAGCGGTCGTCCTGATCTTCTGCCTCTACACCTTCTACACCAATCTCGGCCTCCTCCGGCTGACGACAGGCCAGCCCTCGGCCACCCTCGGGCTGCCTATGGTCTGGGTCTATGCCGGCTACAGCGTGATGGCGCTCCTGATCGCTGGCGACATCGTCGTGGGCCGCCTCTCCGGCGGACGCCTTGCCCGTGACCCGGTCGAAGAGGTTCAGGCATCATGACCGCTGTTCTGCTCGTCGGCTTCGTCGTCCTGCTCCTCGTCAACGCCCCGGTGTCGTTCGCGCTCGCCATCGCTTCCTTCATGGCGATCACCTATGGCGGCATCCCGCCAGCGTTGGTCGCCCAACGCATGACCGCCGCCATCGACTCCTTCATCCTTCTCGCCGTCCCCTTCTTCCTGCTGGCCGGCCATCTGATGGCCAGGAGCGGCATCGCGCGCGACATCATCGAGTTCGCGAACGCCACCGTCGGCTGGGCGCGCGGCGGCCTGGCCCAGGCCAATATCGGGGCCGGCACGCTGATGGGAGGCATGACCGGATCGGCGGTCGCCGAGGCTTCGTCGGCAGGCGGGATTATGATCCCGCCGATGAAGGCGAAGGGCTATGACGGCGCCTTCTGCGCCGCGGTCACGGCTGCCGCTTCCACGATCTCCGTCGTCATCCCGCCATCCATCCCGATGATCATCTTCTGTGTGATCACGGGTGTCTCCGTCAGCCAGCTCTTCGTGGCCGGCATCATCCCGGGCCTCCTCATCGCGCTGACGCTGATGGTCACGGCCTGGGCGATCTCTACGCTTCGCGGCTATGCGAAGGGTCCGCGCACCTCGCTCCTGCACATCCTCAAGACGGCGCGTGCCAGCATCTGGGGCCTGATGATGCCGCTCGTCATCATCGGGTCGATCCGCTACGGCATCGCGACACCTACGGAAGCGTCTGTCGTTGCCGTGGTCTACAGCCTTCTTGTCGGCATGTTCGTCTACCGTACCATCGAGCTTCGCGATCTGCCGAGGATCGTCCTCGAATCCTGCGTGACGACCGGCGTCGTGATGCTGATGATTGCATCGGCTTCTCTGTACGGCCTCATCATCACGCGCGAGCAGATCCCGCAGGAGGCAGCCGAGGTGATCCTCGGACTGACGACCAACCCTACCCTTGTCCTTCTCCTGATCCTTTGCGTCTATCTGTTCGCCGGCATGCTGCTCGATCTGGGGGCCAGCATCATCATCCTCGTCCCGGTGCTCTGGCCGGTGACCCAGTCCTTGCAGATCGACCCGATCCAGTTCGGCATCGTGACCGTTGTGGGCCTGGCGATCGGCCTCGTCACGCCACCGGTCGGTGCCAGCCTGTTCGTGACCTGCGGGATCGCCAGGTGCAATCTCGTCCAAGGCAGCATCGCGGCCATGCCCTTCGTCCTGGCGCTGATCGCGATCGTCGTCGCGATCATCTTCGTCCCCGGTCTTGCAACCTGGCTGCCGTCCCGCATGGACTAGCTCGCCCTGCAAGATGCCGCGCAGGCCGGTGATCACGGAGGCGAACGAACGGGATCGACGTAGTGGGCGGCCGGTGATCCGTTCTTCGGCTGGAACATGGCGAGTTGCTGCAGGACGGAACGGCCTGAGCTTGCCTACCGTCCGCACGGGTGCGTGCAATCGTGCTGTCGAGGAGATGCATGTTCCAACCTGCGTAGGCGGCCACAGGGAAGCCAGTCGTTCGATGATTGTCCGAATCCCACAGTCTGCACTCAGCCAACAGTAGAAGAGCTCTTGCCGGATGGGCGGGATGAACAGCGAACCCAGGCAGGACACATCGACCATGCCCGGTCTCGAGAGCAACGAAAAATCGAGCACGCACAGCGGTCTGCAGCTTCATCATTTCAATAGCCGCGGCGAACAATAATGCCACACTTGCTTTATGCTGCTGGGGTAGTCATATGCAATTTGTCGACGGAAGAGTATCCGATCCTTCGGTGAGCTCGTGAATAGCTTGTAAGCCTCGTTTAGGAGCTCATCTGTTCGACTTTTGGCGCTTGCGTACCTCGTAAGCGTGGCGTGCCTAGTTTAAGACAGGATTTTTCATGACTACCGGAACCGTCAAGTGGTTCAACTCCGAAAAGGGCTTCGGCTTCATCGCGCCGGACAATGGCGGGAGCGATGCCTTCGTTCACATCAGCGCCGTCCAGCGCTCAGGAATTTCTGCGCTTCATGAAGGCCAGAAGATCGAGTTCGATCTCGTGAAGGATCCGAGGACCGGCAAGTCCTCCGCCGAGAATCTCAGCCTTCCAGGCTGATCGGACTGCTGGCGCCCGATAGGTTGAAGTCGGGTACCGGTAGACATTCATCCTTCCAGTCGACAGCCGCAAGCTGAAGACTGGAGAGGGATGCTGCTGGATCGCCTGTGCTGATGCCATGTCAGGCGTCGTGACGGCCCTGCGCCTGAACAAGGCTGCAGGGCTTTGTCTTGTCCAGGTCACTTCCTGAGTTGTCGACATCACCGTGCTGCCTGGACGAACCGGTCGGTCCTCCGGCAAGCAGGCCTAGGCGAAGAACGCTCTTCTCGCTATGCCGCGACAGTGCACGGGCGACCTCGATCAGGCCACCGACCCTAGGTACACGCAATCCTCCATGACTATGTCCACCACGTTCACCGCTCCAAGCCCGTCGTTCGTGTCCGGCGTGCCGACGGACGGCGCCGCACGATCGTTCGGTGCGGCTGCGCCATCCACCAGCATGGATGCACGCCACTGGCTCAAGGCGCTTAGCCCATTTCGGGAGGCGAGGTTCGGCCGCAGCATCCTGGAGCTTGCGGTCACGTTCGTTCCGTTCGTGATCCTGTGGCTGTCGATGTGGCTCAGCCTGGGCTACTCCTATTGGCTATGCCTCCTCCTGTCGGTCCCCGCGGCCGGATTCCTCGTGCGCCTGTTCATGATCCAGCACGATTGCGGCCACGGCTCCTTCTTTCCCAGCCGGTCCCTGAACGACTGGGTAGGCCGGGCGATCGGCGTTCTCACCCTGACGCCATATGGGCACTGGCGGCATGCGCATGCGATTCATCATGCGACATCCGGTAATCTCGACGATCGGGGGATCGGCGACGTCGACACCCTCACCGTGCGGGAATACGAGCAGCTGTCCGGGTGGGCGCAATGGTTCTACCGGCTGAAGCGCAATCCCTTCTTCCTGCTCGGCCTCGGTGCGCCCTACCTCTTCATCCTGCATCACCGCCTGCCCACGCCCCAGATGAGATCGAAGAGGGAGGCTTGGCGCAGCACCATGGCTACCAACCTTGCCATCGCGGCCCTGGCCGCCCTGGCCATCCTGGTCGTCGGGCTGAAGGACTTCCTGCTGATCCAGCTGCCGATCACCTGGCTGGCGTCGTCGATCGGGGTCTGGCTGTTCTTCGTTCAGCACCAGTTCGAGGACGGGCACTGGGAGAAGGACGACGACTGGAACGTCCATGCGGCAGCCGTCCATGGCAGCTCGCACCTGCACCTGCCGGCTGTCCTGCGCTGGTTCACCGCCAATATCGGCGTCCACCATGTGCATCATCTTTCGAGCCGGATCCCCAGCTACCGGTTGGATGAGGTCCTGCGCGCGCATCCGGAACTGAACGGCATCAACCGGATCACGCTGAAGGATACATTCGGCTGCTTCCGCCTGGCCCTGTGGGACGAGAGCAGGGGCAAGCTGGTCAGCTTCAAGGACGCCGCTGCCGGCTAGTCCGGGCAAGGTGCTATTGGTTTGATCCAGGCCTCGACCAAGGCACCGGGCTGCTCCTGTGTTCCGGGAGCGGGCGTGCGGCCGTAACTTGGCGTCCTGGCCCACTCCATCTCGGAGAGCGCCAGGTGCCATGCCAGATGCCCGGAGCGGGGTCATCCGTCGGGCCGGCCGCACAGCAGGGCTAAGCCGGGCTCGGTACAGGCGGCGAGGACGATCGAGACGGCGAGGTCCGAGGCAGATTCATGGCTGGCGGATCTGTTCGACATCGTCCAGCCTTGGACGTGCCACGGCCATGGGAGGACGACCACATGAGCAGCTTCGAGACGTTCGAGGTACCGAACTTCCAGCTCCAGAAGGGCGGGGTCCTGCCCATGGCGACGCTGGCCTATGCAACCCGTGGCACGCTGAATGCGGCGGGCGACAACGCCGTACTGGTGCCCAGCTGGTACACCGGCACCCATGACGACAGCGAAGCCTTCATGCTGGGCGGGCACCGCGCCCTGGATCCCGAGAAGTACTTCATCATCCTGACCAACCTGCTGGCCAACGGCCTGTCCTCCTCACCCAGCAACAGCCCGCCACCGGTGGAGCGTGGCCGCTTCCCCAAGGTGACCATCCACGACAATGTGCGCCTGCAGCACATGCTGGTCACCGAGAAGCTGGGCATCGAGCGGCTGCGGCTGGTGACCGGCTTCTCGATGGGAGCCTGCCAGACCTTCCAGTGGGCATCGCAGTTCCCGGACATGGTGTAGGCCGCCTGCCCGATCGCCGGCTCGGCCAGGACCGCCAACTACAACAAGGTGTTCCTCCTGGCGCTGCGGCGGACCCTCGAGCTCGACCCCGCCTATGCCGACGGCTTCTACGAGCGGCCGCCGGTCAAGGGCCTCACGGCGTTCGCCACCATCTATGCGGGCTGGGGCACGTCCGAGCCGTTCTTCCGGAACGAGGACTTCAGGCCGCTGGGATCCCGCAGCACCGAGGAGCATGTCGCCGACTTCTGGGAGCCCTTCTTCCTTCGCTGCGACGCCAACAACCTGCTTTCGCAGCTCTGGACCTGGAACGCCGGCGACATCAGTGCCAACTCGACCTATGGCGGCCATCTCGAAGCAGCCCTGGGGGCGATCAAGGCCCGCACGATCATCGTGCCGATCGACAACGACCGCTATTTCCCGCCGGTCGACGCCCACGATGCAATTCCCCACATCCCGCAAGGCAAGGTCAGCGTGGTAGCCTCTTCCTGGGGCCATATGGCGCTGATGAACCCCGGGGATATTCCTGCGATCGATGCGCCGCTGAGGGAACTGCTCGCAGGATGAGGGGCGAGAAAGAGCCGCCAGCCGGCCGGCTCATCACGCCTATGTGTCCATGAAAGGCCTGCCTGCCGGTACAACTGAGCAGGGCACAGAAGGCTTGTCGCGCCGTCGCGACTAGAGGGTGCTTGTGCCGTCGATGGCGGCCGGCCACCACGAGCCGCTTTCACAGGTCTCGGCCAAGTCCCTGGTCGGCACCTTGTACCAGTAGCTGCCCTTCGGCTTCGGCTCCGTGGCCGTGTTGTGTCCCTTGCGGAGGCTGCGGGCCGCCAACAGGCGCAAAGCCCTCCCACGCGCCAGGTTCTGCAAGGCATCCGGCTCGATCACGTGAGGCCGCTGGCTGGCCAGTGCCGCCTGAACGACAGGATGGAAGCCGGATGCCTTCAGGACCGTGCCGTTCTGCTCGACCACGAACCGGAAGGCAGCGTTCATCAGGTTGCCCAGCACATCCTCGCGGCCGGGCGGGTAGAACAGATCAGTGACGGTATAGCTCCCGCGAAGCACGGTGTCGGAGCGGGTGCCAGGTGTCTGCAGTGCCACGTACCCCAAGAGCCTGCCGTGGTCCCGGCAGGCGAACACGAAGGACTGTCCGACGCTCTCGGGCAGCATGCAGTGGCGCCAGCGCAAGAAAGCGGAACTGCGTTCGGTGGTGACGTCATAGCTTTCCCGGTGCTCGGCCCAGAACGCGTCGAACTCATGACGGAACGAGGTCACGCGCTCAACGGGCAGCTCGGGGCAGTCAAACTCGATCCTTGCGGGGGACAGCCATGGTCGGATGCGATGCTTAGGGTCGGTATAGATGCCCAGTGCGATTGGCCACAGCGGGCCCAGCATGTTCAAGGCGGGCGCTGCCGACGCGACTGCCTTCCAGATTGCGCTCTTCGCGCCGAGCTGTGCCACTTTCAAGGCAAGGAACCGCTTCGGGTCGATGATCCACCACATGGATCGGTCGATGCCCTCGACCGGGATTCGCTTCATCACCCGTTCGCGGGCGGTCGCTGCTGCAGGCGCCACGCCCGTCGACACGAGCACGTTCTGGGCGCCCAGCGCCATGTACTCCCGGAACAGGGCTTGGCTGCCACTCTCGGCACCATTGCCCTCCTTCAGCTTGTGGCGCCGGTAGTCGGGATGAACGATCCAGTTCGAACCGGAAAACGCCGTCACTGCTCGACCGCCGATGCGAAGTCGCACCGGGACCACGCCATAGAAGCCGACGACCTGCGAGGCATCATTCTCGAGGAGCCATCCCAGCGGCTGGCCCGGCGCCGCTGCCGGATTGTGGAGCCAGCGGTGATGCCAGACCGAACGAAAATCCTCGAAGCTGCAGCCGCGGTAGACGTCATAGGATTCTGCGCAGAAACGCCAGATGGCCGGAAGGTCGTCCAGTTGCACACCCCGTACACGCACCCGCCCACCTGCAGGGGCGTCGAGCACCGGTCCTGCCGTCTCGAACGGAACCCGCACGGCGGACAGCTCTGGAACAGCCGACGGTGTCACAACCAGATTGCCATTCACAAAACCCATCGACGAGTGTGCCCCTGATCTGCAGCCGAACGGTCCGACCACCCGACGCGGACAGAAAACTTGTCCAAGCATCTTCGGTTGCACACGCGGAGAAAAAGTTTGGCTTTAGTAACGTGCTCGGGAACGACTGGTATACAAGCGGAGCCTACATTCCAGTTGGTGGAACCTGCTCAGTGCCTCCACATGAAATATTTGTTATCGATTGGTATCTCTGCTTGTGGTACTTCAGTGGCCAATCTGTGATGGACTGATCTCGGCAGTGCATTGAAGCTGTGGTTCTTGCCAATGTCCCAAAGACTGCGACAGCATATAGGTGAAGCTCAAAACCTCTTGCTCTGGATGGTACGGAACCGGCAACGCAGAATTCTCTTCGGGAATGTTGGAGGTCTCTGTTCCGGGACTAGCCAAAGATGCTGGATCTGCCTGAACGTCGTGTTTGGGTTCGGTGTCAGCCCATGAGCATCTACCATAATCATTGCTGGCCGGATGGCAGGTCTGCACATCCTGCCAGTGCGCCGCATCGGGGTTTTGCATGGAAGCGTTGAGTGCACTGGGGGACGTGGCGCGGGTGGTGCGGGCGCTCCAGGCGCATGGCCGGGCCGATAGGGCGCAGGTGAGAGCGTTCCAGGACGAGCGGCTGCGTTCGCTGGTGGCGCATGCATATGAGAACGTTCCCTTCTACCGTCAGCTGTTCGACCGCCACGGTGTTCGCCCAGGTGATATTCGCGGTGTCGACGATATCGGCCGGCTTCCGATCGTCACGAAGCGCGACCTGCGTGAGGCGCCCCTGCCCTCGCTCATCGCGCGCGGGCACGACCTGAACCGACTGCTGACGATCAACACCAGCGGCTCGTCGGGCGAGCCCTTCGTGGTACGACGCAGCTGGCTCGAGCAGAGGCTCCTGTATCTGTTCCTGCTGCGCGCCCAACGGCAGCTCGGCCGCAGGTTCGGCGACCGGATCGCCCGGTTGCAGCTCGTGCGCGCGAACCACCCCAAGGACAACAAGATCATCGGTCGAGCCCTCAAGCGGCTCGGGCTCGACTCCGGCCTGATCCTGGACATCCAGGCCCCGCCGGAGGTGCATCTGCGTCAGCTGCGGGACTACAAGCCGGACATCCTGGGCGGGTATCCGAACGCGTTGCTGCGCCTTGGTGAGCATCTCGACGACGAGCACAAGCGCGAGATCCGGCCACGCATGCTCTTCAGCACGGCCGAGGTCCTGACGCCCACCATGCGTGAGCGCCTGCACAAGCTCTGGTCCGCACCGGCTTATGAAGTCTACGCCAGCATCGAGCTCAGCGTGATCGCGTGGGAATGTCCGACGGCGGGCGGGCTTCATGTCTGCGATGATGCGGTGATCTTGGAGGTGATGCAGGGCGATCGGCCTGCAGCCCCGGGCGAGCGCGGCGAGGTCGTCGTGACCGCGCTGCATGCCCACGCGATGCCTTTCATCCGCTACCGGCTAGGGGACGTCGTCAGGCGGGGCCCCGATACCTGCAGTTGCGGCCAGCCATTCTCCAAGATCGATTCGATCCAGGGGCGGATGCGCGACTATTTCCGCCTGCCTGGCGGGCGGTGGCTGCACCCGCTCGAACTGTCGGCCTTGATGCCGGACGAAGCGGACTGGATCAGCCAGCGACAGTTCATCCAGGAGCGCGAAGACCACATCGTCGCCCGGCTGGTCCTGGCCCCCGGCGCCACCACCGACCGCGTCGCCGAATTCGAACGTCGCGCCGCCGAGCTGGTGGGCCAGCGTGCAACGATACAAGTCGAGGTCGTGCCGGAAATCGAGCGCAGCCGGGGAGGCAAACTTCTCGCGGCCGCCTCGCATGTCCAATCGAACTACGACGAGGTGGACTGGCAGTAGGCTGGTCGCAGCTTTGGCCAGGCGAGCCGCGCGCGACCAGTGCACGATCCTTCACAGGTCGAACGTCTGCCCCTTGGCGACAAAGCCCTGGAAGCCGTCGGCCTTGGCGTCCGGCTTGGGACCGGGCTGATAATGATAGAGCCACATTCGACGACGCAGCTCCGGCGAGAGCGTCTTGAGGTCCTCGTAATGGGCGTGGATTCCGGAGCGCGACGGGCGCCCATCCTGCTGGTACGACGTCTCGCAGTCATGGAACAGGATATCGGCCCAGCTGTAGAATTCTCCGTGCCGCTGTGGCTCGAACAGCGTGTCGCTCGTGATCAGCTGCCGAGCGCGGCTGGTTTCGAACCGGAGGCCGAAGCTGATCAACGGAACCGACCCGTCCATGCAGTGGAGCATGGGAGTTAGCGAGAAGCGTTGCTCTTCCCACAGGAAGAAGCCGTCTCTTGCCAGGAGACGAACGTCGAAATAGTCATCCAGCGTGGACAGGCCATTGCGGGCCATGCTGCCGCTGAGGATGTTGGCCCACAGGGTCGTGACCCTGCTCTGCTCGATGAACAGGATCGGGCGTTGCGCCGTTGGGTCGAAGAATGTGGAAAAGCCCAGCCACTCCAGGCCGCCGACGTGATCGCTGTGGAGGTGGCTGACATAGACTGCGTCGATATCCCGGGCGCCAAGTCCGGCCTCAGCCAGCGAAAGACGCGCGTCCGTTCCGCAGTCGAACAACAGGCGTCGACCACGTTCGCTCTCGATCAGCATGTTGGACTGCCAGTTGCCGTCGCCGGTCGTAAAGGCGCTGCCGCTGCCGAGAAAAGTCAGCTTCACCACGGTTCCTCGCCTTGCCCGTCGTCGATGGCTGCCGATGGGATGTAGCTATAGCCAGCGGCCAACCGGTACAATGCGGCGAGCGCTGTGCGCTCCGGCGACCGGCCGATGCAAGAGATGGCTCCAGATAGCCAAGCCGCCAGCACGCTCCTCGTTCAGGCAACGTGGACCGTGATCGGGTCGCTCTTTCCTCGCAACGGAATGTCGAGGGAGCGTTCGAAGCGCCGCTCGGGCGGCGGACCGCCAGCGGCCTGGAGACAGGCCGCTGAGACGACGATCCGGCCGCCGATCTCGCGGCTGGCCCGCTCCAGGCGGCTGGCGACGTTGACCACATCGCCCACGACGGTGAACTCCACCCGGCGTTCGGCGCCGACATTGCCGACGACCACGGGTCCGCAGTGCAGCCCGATCGCAAGCTCGACCGCCTTTCCGCCGGTATGAGCACGCTTGGCATTCCACCGGGCCATCTCGTCCTGCAGCTCGAAGGCACAGGCAAGGGCGCGGGCCGCTGCATCGGCTTGGTCGGCCAGGGACCCGAAGGTCGCCATGAACCCGTCGCCCAGGAACTTGTCGAGCGTCCCTCCATGCCGGAACACGATGTGGCAGGTCCTTGCCTGGAAGCTCCGCAGGAGGCTGAACACGGTCTCCGGCGGCAGTCGCTCAGTGCGCGAGGTGAATCCGACGATATCCGCGAACATGACGGCCACCACTCGTACGGCAGGCTTGCCGAAGTCCCGCTGCGCCCGCGCGACCATTGCGTCCGCCACGTCGGGCGAGACATAGCGGGCAAGGTCGGAGCGGGTCACCTCGGCCTGGACCTGCGCGAACAGCAGGGTGCGGCTCCGCCAGACCGTCAGTGCCAGGATGAGCGTGAACAGCGCCGTCACGACCAGCTGCGTCCACCAGCTGGTGAGGCTGACGAAGCTCGGATCGAAGAGCGTGCGCAATGCCGCCTCGTCGGACAGCGGACCATTCGCGGAAACCTCGGCAAAGCGGGTCGTGTCGGGGCGGGCATAGATGAGCTGGATCCCGATCGACCAGATCAGGGCGATCGCCGAACCTGTCCAGATGACCCTGAGCGGGGAGAAGGTCAGCGCCGCCTCGGCCAGCAGGAGCAGGAGGTAGAGGAACTCCTGTCCACGCACCCTCGTCTGGATCGGCCAGTCCACGCTCAAGCCCGCAAGCGGCGGTACCATGATGGCGGCCGTGATGAGGGCTACGTCGAGGATGCTGAACCCCAGCTTGATGTACTCGGCATGACGATGCAGCCGGAAGCGGTAGGGCACGTAGCCCAGCATGAAGAACGTGGCGGCGATTGCGAGGTAGTAGATGTTGCGGGGGTAGACCGTGCTGACCGCGAGCCAGATCGATACCACGATCACCGCGAGGGTCCGCATCCAGAATGCGAACGTGAGGCCGTCCAGCTCTGACCGGCGTACGCTGCGGCGGAGCCGGCCAAGCTGGCGCGAGCGTGGCCACGGCGAGGACCAGAGCCTGCGCAGGGCGCTCAATGCGGATCGATCATGTCTGTCGGTGATGATGAACCTCTATTCTCCGAGGCCTCACGTTACGGCCGGTATCTCGACCAGCTGATGACACGGGAGAATAGGCCGAGGGAAGCCGAAGCGTATGGGACCACCAGTTCGAGGCCTGCACGTTAGGGCCGCGGCAAGTCTGGCATCCGCCGCCAGCCGGCCATACGGCGAGTGTCGAGTGTTCTCTACGCAGGAGGAACGAAGTTGACGCGCGGTTCCGGCTTCGGCTGCACCGACGGCAAAGGCGGGGCCAGCGTGAGTGGTTGGCCCGGGCGAACAGCCTATGGAGACTGCCGCGAAACCCTGGCCTTGGCCGTGCTGCTGTGATTCGATCCTGGTGAAGCAGGATGGGGGCGTCCGATGGTGCGCAAGGCGGTGGGTCAGGTGAGCCTGGTGGAAGCGCTGCTGCCGGCGGCCTTTG
>NZ_DATAGQ010000204.1:0-58270 GCF_036263595.1 Geminicoccus sp.
TTCGGCACCGCCTGCAACTTTGCCAGGCACCTCAAGGCACTACTGTGGCGGACGCCCTTCAAGGCCATCTGCGATGCCTGCAAGGATAACCCCTCCATCTTTAAAATCGACCCACACCACCTCATCCCGGGACCATACACCGCGGCCGCCCCGGGGGGCCTGTTCCGGAACCTCGCACCCGCCCCCACTGATCGCCTCGGATTGGCGGCGTAGGGACAGTCGCCATGATTCCCTAACCACCCGTCAAGGCGATCAACCCGCTGCTGCTCGGGGCCGATCTGCCTCACCGCATGGTATAGGTCGTGAAGCGCACGGACCACCGGCCGGGGCGGGCATAGTCCTCTTCCAGCTTCAGCTGGAGCGCCGGTCGCGGCCAGGCCTGCAGGTCACGCCAGAGCTGCTGCCCCTCCCCGCCAGCAAGCTCCACCGGGTGCGCCTTGGCCCATTGCCGAGGATACCAGAACGGCTGCGCGAGGCAGCGGTCGATGCGGTCCTCGACGCGCCTGAACACCACGTCAGCGGACCTCCGATCGCCGGATCCGGCCACGGCGACCGTGCAGACATAGCTCGCCGAGATCCGGGCGGATCCATCGACCACACACTGGCCGAGTTCCTGGTCCAGGGGCCGGGCCTGCCATCGGCTTGGCCCGGATGCTTGCCTGCGTAGCGCCGCGAAGGCGCCTTCCCATGCCTGGACCGCCGCCACCAGCCCCGCGCAAGTGTCCTCGTCCCGCCTCGCCTTGGCCGGTCCGGCGACGACCGCGGGCGGGGCGACCTCGGGTAACTCTTGCTGCACCACCGGATCCGACGAGCACCCAGCGCCGAGCACGCCCGCCAGGACGAGCAGGGCTCGTGCCATGACCCGGGTCGAGCCTGACTGCCACCTCATCCAGGCGTCGAGGCCATGCCGTGATCCCCCTCCCGGCAAGCGTCCGGCCACCTCGCCTCCAGCCCACCCGGCGAAGGTGGAGTCATGTGAGGTCGCCCCTGAACTCGTCGAAGACGTCCTGATAGATCGCCCGCTTGAACGGCACGATATGGGCCATGATCTCGGCCTCGCCCATCCAGCGCCATTCCGCGAATTCGGCTTCCTCGCCATGACCGATCAGGTCGATGTCGCCGTCTTCGCCGTCGAAACGGAACAGGAACCAGCGCTGCGACTGGCCCTTGTAGCGGCCCCGCCAGGATTTCGCAGCCAGATCGGCCGGCAGGTCGTAGGCGCGCCATCGGTCGCTCTCCTTGAGGAGCGTAGCGGCATCCGTTCCCGCCTCTTCGCGCAGTTCCCTGACGGCACTGGAAAGCGGCGTCTCGCTCGGGTCGATCCCACCTTGCGGCAGCTGCCAGGCCTCGACCGTCGTGTCGATCCGCCGGCCGACGAACAGACCCCGGCCGGGCCGGTGCAGCAGGATCCCCACGCAAGGCCGGTAGCCCTGTAACGGCTCCGACGAGATGATGCAGGTTCCCTGCTCCTCCATGTCACCCTCCGTGCCCATCAGGTCCACCCGCCCAGCCCTTTGCCAACGGGCCCGTCTTCACCGCGACCATCGGGTCAAGCGGCGCGTGCAGGAGGGTGGAAGGAGGCACCAGCGTCAAGCCCTGGGCAGCGATTCCGTGCTGCCAGCGCAGGATCCGCGCGATCGTCAGCGGATGGGCACGCATCACCCCGATGGCCCGGCCATCCTCATTCGCCCGGGACGCGAGCTGGTCGAGGAACCGGTCAATCGTGTCGGCACGCGTGGCCGGGCCCATCGACCCGTTCGCGCCAGCACCTCCCCAGCCTGCCTGGCCGGCCATGGTAGCGGCGAAGTCGCCGTGCAGCAGCAGCGGCAGCCTGCGCTGCTGCAGGACCAGGGCGAGCGGCCGGAAGCGCACGGGACTGGGCGCGAACGCTCCTGGCTCGGCCACGACGCCCGACAGGCCGCTTCCCCTCGAGAGGATCGTCGTCAGCCGTTCGAGGTTCCGCTCATCCGAGCGCGCCGGCGACAGGGCCAGCGGCCCCTGATCGAAACGCGCAGGATCGCCGCGGGAAACGGGCAGTTCCAGCCAGACCTCGCGGCCCTGCCGCTGCACGGCCGCCTGCCCCGGCAAAGGGTCATCGGCGTACACCGACCAGGCGAAAGCGACGGTTCTGGGCAGCTCCGACGCAGCCCGGGTGAGCACCGGATCCAGGCCGAACCCTGTCAACAGCAGGGCAATGCCGGGGACTTGCGTCCCGGCGGCTTCGGGCGTGGCCGGCTCCTGCCCCACGACAGCCGCATGGTCCTCGGCCGGCGCCGGCATCGCATGGTCAGGCGGAGGTGGAAGCGATGCCGCGATCGGGACCTGCATCAAGGATCCGACGAAGGGCGCAGGCGGCGCCTGGTCCTCGATGCCCAGTCCTGCCACCGTGACCGACGCCATGGCCATGACGACCAGCACCACGGCCGACCATGGCAGGGCCGGCGCCCGGCAGATGGCGAGAAAGATCTGGTGGAAGCGCGCCAAGGCTGCTCCCTTCGATGCAGGTCCTGGTCCGCGGCTCGACGACCGCCCGCCCATCTTGCGCCCGCCCCGATGAATCCTTCGTTAACACGTCGCTCCTTCACCACGACCGATCACCGCATCGAGCTTCACGGCGGGAACAGGCCGACGCGTCGCGATCCGCGCCCGGTGGCCGTCCTGGTCGCTTGCCTAGTCCTTCTCACAGCCTGTGGCGGAGGAACGCCCTCGATGCAGCGGGCCAACCCGGCCTGCATGGCCGATCTCGCCGCCGCCGGTACCGCCTTCAGCCCCTGGCCGGCCGCACCGGGCGGCGCCTGCTCGGTTCAGCAGCCGCTGGTCCTCCAGCGCAGCGGCTTCAAGCTCGACCCGCCCCTGAAGACAGCCTGTGCCATGGCCAAGGCCTGGGCGGACTTCGCGCCGGATCTGGACCGGATCGCGCTGGCACGGGCCGGAAGCCGGATCGCCACCGTGCTCACGGCCGGCAGCTGGTCGTGTCGCTCGATGACCGGCAATGCCTCCCGACCGAGCCTCCACGCGTCGGGACGCGCGATCGACGTCTACGGCTTCGTGCTGGCCGACCGCCGCCGGATCCTGGTCGAGCGTGACTGGTCGGACGACGGCCCGGCCGGCAGCTTCCTGCGTGCGGTCGGCAAGGCCGCCTGCCAGCGGTTCCAGGTCGTGCTGGGGCCGCCGGCCGACCGCTTCCACCAGGACCATCTCCATGTCGATATCGGCCCCTGGAAGCTCTGCCAGGTCGGGTAGCGCCCGCATCCCGGCAGGCTGCGGCTGCGCACACCTTAATGCGCGTTAACCACAATGGCCCCGGACGACCGCGCGGGCTTCCTCTACGGACGATCCGGGGCGCCGACGGGAGAGGCCGCATGAACGTAACGGCAGGATCGCCTGGCCGCGAAAGGGCGCCATGGTCGCCTTGGCCGGCGTTCGTCTTCGGCGGCTGGTGGGCGCTGGCCTGTGGCAGGCTGATCGCCGGCTCGCTCGCCATCTGCCTGCCGTTCCTGCTCTTCTGGCACGATCGTGGCGCCGAGGCCGGGCTGCTGCTGCTGGCCGCTCACGCCGTCCTGGCGAGCGACCGGCGGCCTGCGCCCTGCCTGCTGGCGCCGGTCGTGCTGCCGCTTCTTGTCGTGGGCGCGGTCGCCGGTGTCGTCGGCATGATCGGCCTGGCGGCGGGCCTGCGGGACGGCGGGTCGTGACCGTGCTCTGGCTGCTGACGGCGATGGCCATCCCGGTGCCGTTCGTCATGCTGGTCGTCGCGCGGGATACCACCCCGCCCACGCCCGGCTTCGTCGGCAGCGCCATCGGTGCCGGGCTGGTGCTGGGGCCGATCCTGGCACCTTTCGCCGTGGTGGCACCCTTCGCCGACCGACTGGGCCCCGAGGGCGCCACGCTGGCCAACGCTTGGCTGGAGTCCGGCTTCCTGGAGGAATTCGCGAAGGCGGCGGCCCTTTGGCTCCTGCTGGTGCCGCACGGGCTGGGCGCGACCAGCCATGCCCGCGCCACCGGGGCCGTGCTCGTTTCGCTGGGCTTCGGCGCGTACGAGAACCTGCTCTACCTCGCCGATGCCGCCGATCCGGCCGGTCTCGTCCTGATGCGAAGCCTGATCTCGCTGCCAGCACACCTCATGGCCGGCATGGCAGCGGCCATCGTGCTGCTGGTGCGTCCCCGCATAGGCGCCACGACCGCGACCCTGGCCTTCGCGGCTGCGTGGTTCTCGCACGGCACGTTCAACCAATGGGCCCTTGGCTGGGCCGCCGCCCTTGCCGGGGAGGCCAACCCCGAGCAGCCGCCCTACCTTGCCATCGTGCTGCTCACGGCCGCCCCGCTCGCGGCCAGTGCCGTCATCGGCGAGGCATGGCGATGCTTGCTGCCACGGGTGCGGGGCGGGCGGTGGAGCGTTCTGCCCTGGGCGTTGCTGACCGCCATGCTGGTGGTGATTGCCATGCTGTTCATGGACGGGATCCTGGCCCGGTGGGCGGACCGGCCGGCCATGCTCACCATGGCGCTGCCCTTCGCGGGCCTGCCGCTGCTCCTGGCGAGGCTGACGGGGACACTGGCCTGTGACGCCTGGCGCGCCCGCGGCGCGCTAGCTCAGGTCCGACGTTAGCGCGAACGGCGCAAAGCTGGCGGGCGCCGTGTCGCCGGACGCCGACCTCGCGACCGCCAGCCAGTCGCTGGTCTGCATCTCCATCAGCCGGCTGACCGTCCGCTGGAATTCGAAAGCACCTTCGCCGTGAGGATAAAGTTCGGCCGGGCTGCCCGCCGCCGTCACCACCATCACGCGCCTGCATTCATAAAGGGCGTCGACCAGCGTCATGAAGCGACGGGCCTCGTTGCGGCGGCCGGGTGCCAGGATCGGCACGCCGATCAGGAAGACCACGCGGAATCGCTCGCCGATCGCCAAGTAGTCCGCGGCACCCAGTGGCCGGGCGCAGAGTTCGGGGAAGTCGAACCAGGCGATCGGCCCCTCGGCCCGCGGCACCGCCAGCACGCGCGTGCCGACCGGCACCTCGGCGGGCGCGCCCTCGGCGCCGTCCGCCAGCGCCCGGAACAGCCGCTCCGCCGACGCCTGCGCATTCCCGTCCAGCGGCGAAAACCAGGTGGCGGCATCGCGCAGCCGCTCGACCCGGTAGTCCACCGGCCCGTCCAGCCTGACCACGTCCACCCTGCTTTTCAGCAGGTCGATGAATGGCAAGAAGCGGTCCCGGTTCAGCCCGTTCCAGTAGAGCCGATCGGGCGCCCAGTTCGAGGTAGCCACCACGGTCACGCCATTCTCGAACAAAGCGGTGAACAGGCGGCCGAGGATCATGGCGTCGGCGATGTTCACCACATGGAACTCGTCGAAGCAGAGCAGCTTGGTTTCCGCCGCGATCGCGCGCGCCAGCTGGCCCAGCGGGTCCTCTTCCCCGCCGCTTTGCTGGCGAAGCTCGTGCAGCCGTCGCTGCACCTCCAGCATGAAGGCATGGAAGTGCACGCGTCGCGTCCTGGGCTCGGGCGACGTTTCCACGAACAGGTCCATCAGCATCGACTTGCCGCGCCCGACCGAGCCATGGAGGTAGAGGCCGCGCGGTGTCGGTTTGGCGGGCTCGGGCTTGCGCGAGAACAGGCTCCAGAAGTTCCCGCTGCCGGACGGCGGTGCCGACGGCGCCGCTTGGAGCTGCCCGTGCAGCCGCTCCAGGGCCTGGACGACCTTTTCCTGGTCCGGATCGGGGCGGATGGCGCCCGATGCGACCCGTTGGCGATAGAGGGCTAGCGGTCCGGTCACGACATGCCTTGATTGCTGCGGCGGCGCCGGGCTTAGCAGCCGCGCCGGAAATGTCGATCCGGCGCGGCCCTGGCCTCGTCATCCCGTCGCAGGACCGTGGCAAGGACGGGCGGTCGTCCAGCAGGAGAACGATGACGATGAAGCCCGGTTTCCGCGAGGCTGTCTGGATCTGGGCGAAGATCGGCCTGCTCGGTTTTGGCGGGCCGGCCGGCCAGATCGCACTGATGCACCGCATCCTGGTCGACGAGAAGAAGTGGCTGGGCGAGGCGCAGTTCATCAACGCCTTGAACTACTGCATGCTGCTGCCGGGGCCAGAGGCGCAGCAGCTAGCCGTCTATGTCGGATGGCTCCTTCATGGAACTCGCGGTGGCATCGTGGCGGGCACGCTGTTCGTGCTGCCGGGTCTCCTGGTGATCCTCGCCCTTTCGACCGCCTATGCCCTGTTCCAGGCGACGTCCTGGCTGGCCGGCCTGTTCTTCGGGCTGAAGGCGGCGATCCTGGCCGTGGTCCTGGAGGCTTTGCTGCGCGTGGCGAAGCGGGCGCTGAAGGGACCGGGGATGGTGGCCCTCGCGGTGCTGTCGTTCCTCGCGATCTTCGCGTTCGGCGTGCCCTTCCCGCTCATCGTGCTCGCGGCCGGGCTGGCCGGCCTTCTCGGCAGCAGGCTCCTGGCTCCGGTGCAGGCGGACCCGGCCGTCGCCGTTGACGAACGGCCTGCGGCCGAGCTCGGATGGGCCCGTCCGCTCCGCATCGTCCTGGCCTGCGGCAGCCTGTGGGTCGCGCCGATCCTCCTGCTCACCGCCATCTTCGGACAGTCCAGCGTCTATCCGGCGATTGGCTGGTTCTTCTCGAAGATGGCGGTGGTGACCTTCGGGGGCGCCTATGCCGCGCTGGCCTGGGTCGCGCAGGAGGCGGTCGAGACGCAGCGCTGGCTGGCACCGGGCGAGATGCTGGACGGCCTGGCGCTGGCGGAAACGACACCCGGCCCACTCATCCTGGTCCTCACCTATGTGGGCTTCCTCGCCGGACTGCGGGAGGCAGGCGGCATCCCGCCCCTCGCCGGCGGCCTGCTTGGCGGCCTCCTGACAAGCTGGGTCACCTTCGTGCCAAGCTTTCTCTGGATCTTCATCGGGGCGCCCTATGTCGAGCGCCTGCGCGGCCATGCCGCCCTGTCCGGCGCCCTGTCCGCCATCACCGCCGCCGTGGTGGGCGTGATCGCCAACCTCGCGGTCTGGTTCGCGCTCCACAGCCTGTTCGGCAGGGTGAGCGAGGTGAGCATCGGGCCCGTCCTTGTCTCGGTGCCGGACTGGCGCACGCTCGACCCGCTGGCCCTGGCCCTGGCAGCGCTGGCCATGGTCGCGATGTTCGGCCTGCGGATCGGGATGATCCCGACGCTGGCGATCTGCGGGGCGGCCGGCCTTGGCAGCCGCTACCTGTTCGGCATGGTCTGAGGCGCCGGCCGGCGGCGCAGCCGGTCCCACGGCACCTGCGCGATCAGCGCCCCCAGGCTGACCAGGGCCGCCCCCGCCAGCATGTCCGCCTCGATCCGACCCTGGCCCAGCAGCACGGCCAGCGCCATCACGTAGAACGGCAGCAGGTTCTGGTGCATGGAGGCCACCGTGACACCCAGCAGGCGCGCCGAGAGGAGCCAAAGCGGCAGGGACATGCCCACGCCGATGCAGCCCATCCAGAGCAGCAGGAGGATCTCCCGCACCGTCGGCGTGATCGGGGGAACCAGGCCGCCGCCGACCAGGCCCGTGGAGAACAAGGAGAGCACCACCCCGGCCGTGCCCACGGTGACGAACGACTGTGCCAGCGAGTCGTGTCCGCCCAGCTCGCGCACCGTGGCGCGGGAAAAGAGGGCCCACAGCGTGATGGATCCCAGCACGATGATCTCGCCGCCCCGAAAATCGGGCGCTCCCTCGTCGAACGTGCCGGCCGCGATCGTGCCTCCCAGCATCGCGAGCAGGACGCCCAGCAGAAGGGTCAAGCGCAGCCGCTCCGTGCCCTGCACGAAGCCCATGAGCGCCGAGACGAGCGGCATGGTGGTGAGCACGACCGCGGCGGCCACCGTGTCGGACAGATCCTGGCCCCAGACCATCAGCACCACCGAGGGCGCCATGTAGAGCCCGCCGAGCTTGGCGACCGAGCGCCACGGGATGCTCTTGAGATCGAGCTTGCGGCGGAGCAGCGGGAACAGGAGCAGGATGCCCAGCGCCGCCGTCATGAGCCTGCCGGCCGCCAGCACGAATGGCGGCCAGGTCGCCAGCAGCATCTCCGTGACCGGGATGGTGGTGGCCCAGAGCAGGTTGTTCGCTATGCCGGCAAGGTTGCCCCAGAGGACGGGCCTCGAATCCATCTGTCCCCTGCCCGCCCGTGGCCAGTTCCGTCGGCGATCAACGCCGGAGCGGACGCAAAGACCCCGGCGCGGTGCAGGTCAACAGCGCCGGCATCACACCCAGCCGGCCAGCTCCCGTTCCACGAGCTGGACGATCAGGTCGATCCCGGCCGGACCGTCGTTCAGGCAGGGCACGTAGGAGAATTTCTCCCCGCCGGCATGGGTGAAGATCTCGCGGTTCTCGCCCTCGATCTCTTCGAGCGTCTCCAGGCAGTCGGTCGAGAAGCCCGGCGAGATCACCACGACCTTCTTCACGCCCTGCCCCGGCAGCGCCTCCATCGTCTTGTCGAGATAGGGCTGCAGCCACTCGTCCGGACCAAAGCGCGACTGGAAGCAGACCATGGCCTGCTCGCTGCTCAGGCCCAGCTCGGTGAACACGAGCCGCGCGGTCTTCACGCATTGGCAATGATAGGGATCGCCGCGCAGCAGGTATTCCTTGGGCATGCCGTGGAAGCTCATGACCAGCTTGTCCGGCTGCCAGTCCAGCGTCGCCAGATGCTCGCGGATGCTGTTCGCGATGGCGGCGATATAGGTCGGGTGGTCGTGGTAGGGCGGCGCCGTGCGCAGGGCCGGCTGCCAGCGCATGTCCAAGAGCTTCTTGAACACGACGTCGCAGCCGGTGGCGGTCGTGGCCGCACTGTATTGCGGGTAGAGCGGCAGCAGGATCAGGCGGGAGCAGCCCTGGCGGAACAGGCGGTCGACCACCGACGGCAGCGACGGATTGGCATAGCGCATCCCCCACTCGACCAGCACGTTCGGGTAGCGCTCCTTGAGGACCGCGCCCACCTGCTCGGCCTGCGAGCGCGTCACCGTCTTGAGCGGCCCCTCGTCCAGGTCCTTGTTCCAGATCGTCTCGTAGTCCTTGCCCTTGCGCGACGGCCGGGTGGTCAGGATCACGCCCTGCAGCAGCGCCTGCCAGAGCAGCACCGGCTTCTCGATCACCCGGCGGTCGGACAGGAACTCCGACAGATAGCGCCGCATCGGCCAGTAGCTGGTGCCGTCGGGCGTGCCGAGGTTGGACAGGATCACGCCGATCTTGGGCGTGGCGACCGGCGGATGGCCCGGAGGCAGCTCGCCGGTCGGGGAAGTGGCTGGGGCCTTGGCCGATGGGCGCTCGATCTGCCCGATCATCGTTCACCTCTGAGTAGTCGGCTGGCACATGGCGTTGGGCCAGCCATGCGCAAGTACGCTGGTCCAGCACAGGTCCGGGGGTGGTGGAGCGGTCGCATGCCTTCTACGATGGCCGGCAACACTTCAGCCACGCCGGAATCACGCGCCCATGGCCCACGCCCCGAATTCGCTCGCCGCCCGCGACATCGCCTATCTCATCCATCCCTATACGAACCTTCGCGTGCACGAGAAGCAGGGTCCGCTGGTCATTACGAAGGGCAAGGGCGTTTGGGTCGAGGACGACGACGGAAAACAGTATATCGAAGGCCTGGCCGGGCTGTGGTGCACGGCGCTGGGCTTCGACAACAAGCGCCTGGTGGAAGCGGCCAGGCACCAGATGGAGACGATGCCCTACTCGCATCAGTTCTCCCACCGCTCGACCACGCCGGCCATCGAGCTCGGCGAGAAGCTGCTGGCGATGGCCCCTGAGCCCCTGAAGAAGGTCTGGTTCGTCAACTCCGGCTCGGAAGCGATCGACACCGCGATCAAGCTGATCTGGTACTACAACAACGCCAAGGGCCGGCCCGAGAAGAAGAAGGTCATCAGCCGCAAGCGTGCCTACCATGGCATCACGATCGCGGCCGGCCATCTCACGGCGCTGGAATATGCCCGCAAGGGCTTCGACCTGCCGATGGCCGACCGGTTCCTGAACGTCACGCCGCCCAGCTTCTATCGTGAAGGGCTGGAAGGCGAGACCGAGGACCAGTTCACCGATCGCCTCGCCAAGGAGCTGGAGGACCTCATCCTCGAGCATGGCCCCGAGACGGTGGCCGCCTTCTTCGCGGAGCCGGTGCAGGGTGCCGGCGGCGTGATCATCCCGCCGGACAGCTACTTCCCGAAGATCCAGCCGATCCTGAAGAAGTACGACATCCTGTTCATGGCGGACGAGGTGATCTGCGGCTTTTGCCGGACCGGCGAGATGTTCGGCTCGCAGACCTTCGGCATTCAGCCGGACCTGATGACCGTCGCCAAGCAGCTTTCCAGCGCCTACCTGCCGATCGCCGGCCTCTTGATGAGCGACGAGTTCTATCAGGTGCTGGCCGACCGTTCGGCGGAGCTCGGCAACATGGGCATGGGCTATACCTATGGCGGCCACCCGGTCTCGGCGGCCGTCGCGCTGGAGACGCTCAAGATCTACGAGGAAGAGGACACGCTGGGTCACGTCCAGTCGATCGCGCCGCACTTCATGAAGCGCCTGAAGGCGATGGAGGAGCATCCGCTGGTCGGCGAGGCGCGCGGCGTGGGTCTGATCGGCGCCATCGAGATCGTGAAGGACAAGGCGACCCGGGAACAGTTCCCGGCAGCGACCAAGGCCTCGATGATGGTGGCCAATGCATGCCTGCCGCACGGCCTGATCCTGCGTGGCATGCCGTTTGACGCCGTGGGTATCTGCCCGCCGTTGATCATCTCGGAAGCCGAGATCGACCAGCTGTTCGACCGGCTCTGGTCGGGCCTGGACGATACGATGGACAAGCTGTCGGCCGCCGGCTGAGGAGGCGGTGGCCAGCAGGGGCAAGGGCTCTGTCAGCGCCCCTGCTGGCCTTTCATTTGTACGCGCGCTTGCGGCCGGTGATCATCGCGACGACCAGATTCTCGCGATGACGGAGGCTTTCGATCGTGACGCCGGCCACGTGGAGGAACATCAGCCACATCAGGGCGTCGCCGATGACGCCGTGGATCTCCTCCATCTCCGGCGAACCGAAGAACGCGTCCGTGCGCAAAAGCCAGCCGGTGCCCGTGAGCAGGGCCACCAGCACGAAGAAGGCCAGGATCGCGAGCGATCCCAGCGGGTTGTGGCCGACGAAGCGCGGGTTCTGTCCCGACCACAGCAGGCGCAGGTAGGCGATGACCTGCGAGGGCCAGGGCCAGAAGTCGGACCAGCGCGCATGGCGCGTGCCGACGAAGCCCCACAGGAACCGGACGCCGAACGCGATCGCCACCGCATAGCCGGTCGTGCGGTGCCAGTACTTGCCGGAGTCCAGCACGAACAGGTTCAGGACGATGCTGGTCGCCACCGTCCAATGGAAGAGCCTGACGACCGGGTCCCAGACCTTCACGGTCCGGGACCCGGGCGCTGATTCCGTCGGTGCAGACACGAGACGCTCAGGCCCCGCCCCTGCCATGGCTCATTCCTCTTCGGATTCGATCACCGCGGCCGTGACCGGATCGAAGTAGATCTCGACCTTCTTGTCGCCCTTCTTGCCGTAGATCTCGTAGCAGTTCGTGTCGGTCACCACGAACCGGACGATCTCGGTGATCCCCTGTTCCGCCACGACCTTCTGCTTAAACGCTTCCTCGTCCATCCACTTGCTCTTGGGCTCGTTCGTGCATTGCGGGTCGGCCATGGCCACCCCGCTCATCCCCAGGAGCAGCAGACCGGCTGCCGCACCCATCACCTTGTTCATGGTTCGACCCTCTCTCACGCGCCCTCCAGAACGAGGGCGGTGGGACGAAGATAGATCGGAAGGCTGACCCGAAGCTGACGGCGGCGTCAGGCCCGGCAGGTGGCCGGGAGCTGGCCATGGCTCTTCAGGAACGCCTTGGTCTGCAGCCACCACGGGGCGTTGGGATTCCAGGTCGCCCGGCCACGGGTTCCGTTCGGCAGCGGCTTCAGCGTGCCCCAGATGCAAAGGCTGTCGGCCAGCCGGTAGGTGGTGTCCAGCTGCAGGCGGAAGAAGTCCCCGGAGATGAACTGGTAGCGGAGCGACTTGTCTGCGCTCCAGTCATTATACTGCGGCCATACCCACGGCATCACCGGCTTGTTGTAGATACGCGCCTCCGAGATCATGATCTCGGCGAACTTCACCCAGTCCTTGCGGTTCGTATTGTAGGTGTAGAACTGGGGCATGATCCAGTCGACCTTCTCGGCCAACGGTATCATCAGGCGGTTCTCGCGGCGCATGCGGGCCAGCCGCTCGCCACCGGCGACATAGTCGGCATAGCGCGGCTTCGGCATCCGCCCGAAGATGGCGAGCTTGGTCGTGGTCGGCAGCTTGCTCCGCATATAGGCGACGAGCCGGATCATCTTCTGCCGGTCCGATGTCGATGCCGCGTTCCACTCGATGTCGAGCGTCACGAACGACTGCCTGTTCGCCTTGATGTTGGCGATGACCTTGTCGAGCTTGGGGAAGTCTAGCTCGGTACCGGTGACCAGGGAGTTCTGGTAGTAGATCGGCATGCGGCGCAGGCCGCAGGTAGCCAGGCTCGCCGGTGCATTGTTCCAGCGCATGCACTCCCAGGCCTGGAAGTTCTTCTTGCTCGGCACCGTCGGTGTCGGTGCCGGCACCTGGTGGCTCGCCAGCTTGACGTCGGCCATGAGCTCCGTGAGCGTCGGCATGGTCGGGGTGGCCACCAGTCCAGCCAGGAAGTCACGTCTCTGCATTTAGTCGTTCCCTCAAGATTACACACAGAGCTCTAAGTATTTTATAGAACTTCTGTCGGCGGCTCAGCAATGCTGCCGTAATGGTCCTGTCACCTGAACTATGCGGTAGGCCGTGACGACAGCCCCGACGTGTTCATGGACTCAGCGGCATAACGCCAGGACCATTTGGCTTTTGCAAGCGTTCAGGCTATCGCCGCATATTAACGGCGATAATATGTGAATAAACAAGCTTGCTGTGCACCATGCAACAGGGGCGCCCGCCGACATCCGTCATGCCGAGCTGACGGCGGTGCCGGATCAGGCCTGGCAGGCCGCGAGGCTCTGTCCGTGGCTTTGCAGGAATGCCTTGGTCTGGGCCCACCAGGGCGCTTGCCCGTTCCAGGTGGCCCGTCCGATCGTCCCGTTCGGGCGGGGCTGCAGCGTGCCCCGAAGGCACAGGCTGTCGCCCAGCCGATAGGCCGTCTCCAGCTGCTCGCGGAATGCGTCGCCCGGGATGAGCTGGTAGCGGATGCTTGGGTCCTTGCTGTCCTCGTGATATTGCGGCCACAGCCAGGGCATCACGGGCTTCCCGTAGGTACGGGCCTCCGACATGATGACCGTGGCATAGGTCAGCCAGTCCCGCCGGTTCGTGCTGTAGGCGTGGAAGACCGGCTGGATCCAGTCCACCCTGTTCGCCAGCGGCTGCGCCAGCCGGTTCTCGCGCTGCTGGTAGGCCAGCCGCTCGCCGCCCTTGAGGTAGTCGGCATAGCGGGGCTTGGGCATGATGCCATAGAGCGCCAGCTCGGTCGCGGCAGGCACCCGCTCACGGACATACTCCACCACCCGGATCAGCTTCTCCCGCTCCGCCGTCGAGGAAGGGTTCCAGCGCTCGATGTCGAGCGTCACGAACGACTGCCTGTTCGCCTTGATGCTGGCGATGACCTTGTCGATCTTGGGGAAGTCCGGCTCCTCGCCGGTGAGCATCGAGTCCTGGTAGTAGATCGGCATGCGGCGCAGCCCGCAGCCGGCGAGGCTTTCCGGCGCGTTGTTCCAGCGCATGCACTCCCAGGCGACGAACTCCGTCTTGGGCGGGACGACCACGGGCGGCTTGCCGCCGGTCGCTGCCTTCATGTCGGACAGGAGGTCCGTGAGCTTCGGCGCGGTCGGGGTGGCGACGAGCCCCGCCAAGAAGTCACGTCGTTGCATGGGGCGCTTTCCGGGGTTCTACAAGAAGGACGGCGTCAGCACGGTCGCTGCCATAGCAAAGCTGCGGCGGCAACCTCTCGATGGTGCTGTCAGGCCACGCTTGCCGGTCGCACGCAGCAACAGCCGGCCCAGCCTGGGCGGCCCGACAGCATCCGCCCGCCCCCGGTCATGCTCGGCAGGCATCGAGGTTCTTGCCGTGCGAGCGCAGGAACGACTTGGTCTCGCGCCACCATCCGGCGTTCCCGTTCCAGTCGAGGCGCTGGATCTTGCCCCCGCTCTGCGGCACCCGCGTTCCCCAAAGGCAGACACTGTCCGCCTTCGCCCAGCACTTCTCGAGCTGGGCGCGAAAGAAGCTGCCGGGCAACAGGTCGTAGCGGATGCTCCGGACCGGCGAGGTTTCCAGGTACTGCATCCACAGCCATGGCATGACCGGCTTGCCGAAGCTGTGTGCCTCGCTCAGCACGATGTCCGCATGCCTGGACCAGCGCGCCCGGTCGGTTTCCGGCGTGTAGAGTGACGGCATGATCCAGTCGACCTTGGCTGCCAACGGCCGCATCGCCCGGTTCAGGGCGCGCTGCTCGGCCAATCGGCTGCCGCCCGCAAGATAGGCGCCATAGTTGATGCCGGGCATGATGCCCCAGTAGCCGAGCTTGGTGGTCGAGGGGATCCGGTCGCGCAGATAGTCGACCACCGCGATCAGCCGCCGCCGCCCGCCCGAATATTCCGGGTACCACCGCTCGATATCCAGCGTGACCAGTTTCGGCTGCGCCCGCCGGATCTGCGCTGCCACCGCGTCGATCTTCCCGAAGTCCGGGTCCTTGCCGGTGACCATCGACGATTCATGGAAGATCGTCATGGTCCGCAACCCGCAACTGACCAGGCTCGTGGGCCCGCCATTCCAGCGCATGCAGTTCCATGCGACGAAGTTCCTGCTCGCCGCCTCAGGGAGAGACGGCATGGCAGCGATGCCCAGCAGTCCGCCTAGAACCGCACGTCGCTGCATTGACCGTTCTCCTTCAGGTAACACCGGATCACTTTGATCGATTTTCCGGATGAGAGTCCAGGATTTGCCATTGGACGGAAAGATGGCAGATCAACGCGGCCCGATGCTGGCACCGAGCCTCCTCGTCCATCGTTCCCCGCCCAGGCCGACATGGCCGGCAGCCTTGCATCGCGGACAGCCCCGTGCGACGCGCAACGCCGTCAGGCGGCAGCACGCAACGAGGCCATCGATGGATCCCATCGCCGTACTGGTGACGCGAGGCCGGCATATCGAGAGCCGGCATACCGGCCGGCTCGTGGTCTGCGATGCGGAGGGTCACGCCCGGTTCGCCATCGGCGACGTCACCGAGCCGGTGTTCCCCCGCTCCGCGATCAAGCCGTTCCAGGCCCTCCCGCTGGTCGAGACCGGCGCGTTCGACCGGTTCGTGGGCGACCCGGCCGATCTGGCCCTCGCCTGCGCATCCCATAACGGCGAAGCCGTCCATGTCGACCGTGTCCTGGCCTGGCTCGAGCGGGCTGGCCTCCGCGAGACGGACCTGCGTTGCGGCGGCCATCCTCCCCTCTTCGGGCCGGCCGAGGTGGAGCGCATCGAGCAGCACCGGCCCATCCGGCCCGCCTTCAACAATTGCTCGGGCAAGCATACCGGTATGCTGACCGTCGCCAGCCTGCTGGGCGCGCCGCTGGAGACCTACCTGGACCGCGGCCACCCCGTGCAGCAGCGGGTCGAGGAGGCCTTGTGCGCGCTGACCGGGCTGGACGACCTGCCCGAGCCCGGTCTGGATGGCTGCGGCGTGCCTTCCTGGCCGATCCCGCTGGACGCCCTGGCCCGTGCTGGCGCAAGGCTCGCCGCGCCGCAAGGCCAGTCCCCGTCGCGCCAAGCTGCCCTTGGCCGGATCGCCGGCGCGATGGTGGCCCATCCCGAGATGGTCGCAGGCACCGGCCGCCTGTGCACGGCCCTGATGCGCGCCGCTCCCTGGATTGTCGCCAAGACCGGGGCCGAGGGCGTCTACCTGGCCGGCCACCGCCGCCTGGGCCTTGGCCTGGCCCTGAAGGCCACCGATGGCGCCACGCGGGCGGCGGAAGCCATGCTGCTGGCGGCCCTGGATCGGATGGGCTGGCTGGACGGCGCCGATCGCGCGGCGCTGCACCCGTTCGGGGAGAAGCCGATCCGCAATGTGGTCGGTACCGAGGTCGGGGCCATTCGCGTGGAGGAGAACTTCCTGAAGGGCCTGGCATGAGGATCACCTGGAACGAGCAGGTGATGATCGCCGGCGTCGACGAGGTCGGCCGCGGTCCGCTGGCCGGGCCGGTGGTTGCCTGCGCGGTGATCCTGCGCGCACCGATCGAGGGCTTGGCGGACAGCAAGGCGCTGCCGGCGTCGGAGCGGGAGCGTCTGGCAGCGCTCCTCCGGCAAAGCGCCGTGGTCGCCCTTGGCGCAGCATCGGTCGCCGAGATCGCCCGCCTCAACATCCTCCACGCCTCGATGCTCGCCATGCGCCGCGCGATCACGAAGCTGCAGGTCCGGCCGCACCAGGTGCTGGTCGACGGCAACCGTGTTCCGCCGGGCCTGGAGCTACCGGCCGAGGCGATCGTAAAGGGCGACGCGCTGGTCGACTGCATCGCCGCCGCGTCGATCGTGGCCAAGGTCGTGCGCGACCAGGCGATGGCCCGCCTGGCGCAGCGCTGGCCCGGCTACGGCCTGGAGCGCCATGCCGGCTATCCCACCGAGATCCACCGCCAGGCCCTGGCGCGGCTCGGGCCCACGCCGCATCACCGCCTGGGCTTCAAGGGCGTGCTCTGCGTGCCGGACGAGGTCGATGAGCTCGGCGCCGGCTGAGCAGGGTGATGCCGGTCTCCGCCGGTTGGTTCGAATCGTTGCGTTCCTCAACCTTGCCTATTTCGGCATCGAGTTCAGCGTCGCTGCCGCCATCGGTTCCGTTTCCCTGTTCGCCGACAGCGTGGACTTCCTGGAAGACGCGTTCGTCAATGCGCTGATCTTGCTGGCGATCGGCTGGTCCGCCGGCCGCCGTGCCAAGGTCGGCATGCTGCTCGCGGGCATCCTGCTGGCCCCGGCCGTTGCGGCGCTTTGGACTGCCTGGGACAAGTTCCTGCTCCCGGTGCCGCCGGCGCCAGTGCCGCTTGCGATGACCGGCACAGGGGCGCTTCTGGTCAACGGCGCCTGTGCCGTGCTGCTGGCCCGCTACCGCCACCATGGCGGCAGCCTGACCCGTGCCGCCTTTTTGTCGGCGCGCAACGACGTGCTCGCCAACGTCGCGATCGTGGCTGCGGGCCTCCTCACCGCTTACCTCTGGCTGTCCGCCTGGCCCGACGTGATCGTGGGCCTTGTTATCGCAGGGATGAATCTCGATGCGGCCCGCGACGTCTGGGCCGCCGCCCGCCGCGAGCACGCCCAAGCGCGCCCATGACGCGCCGGCGATGCGAGGCACTGGCATAGCGGCATGATTTCGTGGTCCAAGCCCTGCACGACGAGGGCAGACGGGACGGACAGGCGATGGACCAGGCGGCGGTGATGGCCGAGTTCGAGGCGGCGGGCGCGCTCCTGCGCGGCCACTTCATCCTGACCTCGGGCCTGCGCAGTCCCGTCTACCTGCAATGTGCCCGCGTGCTCATGGACCCGGCGCGCGCCGGGCGGCTGGCGCTGGCGCTGGCGGCAAAGCTCGAGGGAATCCAGGTGGACTTGGTGGTATCGCCGGCCATGGGCGGCATCCTGGTCGGCCATGAGCTGGCCCGCGCCCTGGGTGTCCCGTCGATCTTCACCGAACGGGTCGACGGCAAGTTCACGCTGCGCCGGGGCTTCGCCATCCCGGAAGGTGCCAGGGTCGCGGTCGCCGAGGACGTGGTCACGACCGGCATGTCGACGCGCGAATGCATGGAGGTCATCCGGGCCCATGGCGGCCAGGTGGTCGCGGCAGCCTGCCTGGTGGACCGTTCGGGCGGCCGGGCGCAACTGGGCGTCCCGCATGTGGCGCTGATGGCGCTCGACCTGCCGACCTACCGCCCGGAGGACGTCCCGCCGGAGCTGGCTGCCATCCCGCCGGTCAAGCCAGGTTCCCGCCCCGGTCAGGCAGGCCCCGGCGGAGCCTAAGGCCGGTGCTCCTCGCCCGCCGCCGCACGCCCCGCTTGCGTGAACGCATGCGCTTGGCCGTCCTGCCGCGCACCGGCTACAAGCGCGCCTGGCAGTACCGCGTCCAGCGCATCGCCCGGATGGCCGGCTCTCCCTATTTCCTGGCCGGCGGCGTGGCACTCGGCACGGCGCTGGCGCTCACGCCCTGGTTCGGCCTCCACTTCGTGCTGGCCTTCCTCCTGGCAAGGCTGCTCCGCGTCAGCTTCCCCCTGGCCCTGGCCTTCACGCTGCTGAACAACCCCTGGACCCTGCCGCTGGTCATGGCGGCCGACTACGAGCTCGGCCGCGCGATCCTGGGCGACCACCAGCTGGGCCTGCCCCCGATCGAGCACATCAGCTGGAAGTATCTTTTGAGCGAGGGCGAGGCCCTGCTCCTGCCGCTGGCCGTCGGCAGCACGCCCGTGGCGGTTGCAGGATTCGTCGCGGTCTACTGGCCGCTCAAGCGCAAGGTGGCGCACATGCAGGCGACCCGGCGCACCAAGCTGGATCAGCGCCGGGCCGCGATAGTGAAGCTCGAGGCGAACGAGATCGCCTTGAGCTGAGCCTCAGGGCAGTTCCTTCAGCACCGAGCCCAGCTTGTCCACGATCTCGTCGATATGGGCCTTGGTCAGGACCAGCGGCGGCGACATGGCGATCGTATCACCGGTCACCCGCAGCATGATGCCTTTCTCGTAGCCGAGCAGCATGGCGTCATAGGCCCGCTCGGCCACCGCACCCGGCCGCGACGACAGCTCGACCGCCGCCATGATGCCCACGGTCCGGATGTCGATGACGTTGGGCAGGCCCTTGAGCGAGTGGACGGCGTCGCCCCAATATTCGACCAGCGAGGCCGCGTTCTCGAACACGCCTTCGTCCCGGTAGACGTCGAGCGTGGCGAGGGCGGCGGCGCAGGCTACCGGATGGGCCGAATAGGTGTAGCCGTGGAACAGCTCGATGGCCTTTTCCGAGCCGCCCGTCTCCATGAAGGTCTCGTAGATCTCCTTGGACACCATCACCGCACCCATCGGGATGGTGGCCGAGGTCAGGCCCTTGGCGGTGGTGATGATGTCCGGCTCCACGCCGAAATGTTCCGCCGCCGAGCCCTTGCCGAGGCGACCATAGGCGGTGATCACCTCGTCGAAGATCAGGAGGATGCCGTGCTTCTTGGTGATGGCGCGCAGCTTCTCCAGATAGCCCTGCGGCGGGGCCAGCACGCCGGTCGAGCCCGCCACCGGCTCGACGATCACGGCTGCGATGTTGGACGCGTCGTGCAACGCCACCAGCCGCTCCAGCTCATCCGCCAGATGCGCGCCCCAGGCCGGCTGGCCCTTGGAATAGGCCTGGTGCTCCAGGCTGTAGGTGTGCGGCAGGTGGTCGACGCCGGTCAGCAGCGAGCCGAAATACATCCGGTTCTTGACCATGCCGCCGACGGAGATGCCGCCGAAGCCCACGCCATGGTAGCCGCGCTCGCGGCCGATCAGCCGGGTGCGCGTGCCCTGGCCGCGGTTGCGGTGATAGGCGAGCGCGATCTTGAGCGCCGTGTCGACCGATTCCGAGCCGGAATTGGTGAAGAAGGCGTGGTCCAGCTTGCCCGGGAACAGGTGGGCCAGGCGCGAGGCCAGCTCGAACGACTTCGGATGGCCCCACTGGAAGGGGGGCGCGAAGTCCAGTTCGGCCGCCTGCTTCTGGATCGCTTTCACGATCTTCGGATGGGCATGGCCCGCGTTGACGCACCACAGGCCCGCCGTGGCATCGAGCAGCTGGCGGCCGTCATGGGTGGTGTAGTGCAGCCCTTGTGCCTTCACGAGCAGCCGCGGGTTCTTCTTGAACTCGCGGTTCGCGGTGAACGGCATCCAGAAGCTCTCGAGGTCGTTCGGGACGGTGGCGAGATCCTTGGTCAGCATGAGAGCCTCTCGGACAAGGGAGGAGCAACGGACCAAGGGCGCGACGATGCGGGTCGAGCCTCGGCTGCGCTCATCAGATCATGACGTAGCCGGCAAGGTAGAGCCACAGCATCGCCAAGACTAGGGCCAGCAGGGTCATGGGCACGCCTGCCCTGGCATGGTCGAGGAAGCCCAGCCGCACGCCCTGCTCGGCAGCGCGCTCGACGGTGATGATGTTGGCCAGGCTGCCGATGATCAGGAGGTTGCCGGACAGGGTCGAGAGCGCGGCCAGCGCGTAGAGGGCGCCTGGCGGCAGGTCGGGCAGGATGCCCAGGATCAGCATCACGATCGGGACGTTGCCGATCGTGTTGCTGCCGATCAGGGCCAGCGGCGCCAGCACGCCCAGCCGGTCCGGAAGGAGGCCCGCCTGTTCCAGCCAGCCCACCGCAATCGTGGGAAGGCCCGTATCGGCCAGTGCCGTCGTCACCACGAACAGCCCGCCGAACAGGACCAGCAGGTGCCAGTCGACCAGGCCCAGCAGGCGCCTCGTCGCAAACCGCCGGCTCACCAGCAGGGCGCCGGCCACGACCAGCACGGTGGTCGTGTGGGGAATGGGCGTGGTGAAGCCCGCCAGCAGCACGACCGTCCAAAAGCAGGCCTTAAGCAGCGCGCTGCGCTCGACCGGCGGCAATTCGATGGCACCACCATTTCCGGCAGCTGGCACCAGTGCCTGGCGCCACTGCCAGCGCACCACGAGCCAGACGGCGACCAGCCCGGCCAGGGCCGGCGGCGCGCAGGCGGCGGCGAAGGCCCAAAAGTCGAGATGGCCGATCGAGCCGATCAGGATGTTCTGCGGGTTGCCGATCAGCGTGGCGGCCGAGCCGGCATTGGCAGCGCCGGTAAGCGCGATGAGAAAAGGGCGCGGGTCGAGCCCCCGGCTGGCCAGCCCGCGGCAGAGCAGCGGCGTGATCGCCCACACCACGACATCGTTTGCCAGCACCGCCGACAGCAATCCTGCCACCACGATCACCAGCGCCAGGATCGTGGCCGGGCTGGCCCTGGTCAGCGCGATGGCGGCAGCGACGCGGTCGTAGAACCCGCAGGCCGCGAACTGGGCGGAGAGAACCATCAGCCCAAACAGGACGACCAGGGTCGGAAAATCGATGGCCGCCAGGACGCGCTCGGCCGACACGGCGCCTGCCGCGAACAGCACGATGGCGCCGAGCAGGGCGATGCCAGTCCGGTCGATCCGCAGCCCCGGCCAGCGGCCGAACGCCATGCCGAGATAGACGGCGACGAACACCGCCAGCACGAGTTCCTGCAACGCCGTCTGCTCCCAAGCGGGCCGGACCATGGCCGCAGGTCCGCAGCGCCGTTCTTCCAGCCGCACGTGGGGAGCTTTCGGCGGCATGCTCGCAAGGCGCAAGCATCAGCAGATCGATTGTCTCGGAGCCTGGGTGTCGTTATTCCGAAGGCAGGGGCGACGCCGGCATGGTTCTTCCGTGGACCAGCACGGTCTCTCCGGGGAATGGGAGCGTAGAATGGTTCAAGGCGCACGCGTCGCACGTCCGGTATCGATGGTGGAGCGCGCCACGGCGGTGGTGGCCACGCTCCTTCTCGGCACCTTCCTCGTCTGGGGTGCCGGCTTCGCCAATTCCCAGGTCCTCCACGACGCGGCGCATGACGGCCGCCACAGCTTCGCCTTCCCCTGCCACTGATCGAGCAAGGCAAGGCGGCATGCTCACTCTGTTCCGGCGCTTTGCGACGGTCGGCATCGCGGCTGGCCTGTTCGCCGGCCTGATCGTCACGCTGCTGCAGGCGTTCACGACCGTGCCGCTGATCGTGGCGGCCGAAGTCTACGAGCAGGCGGCCGGCCACGAGCACGAGGCGTCGCTGGCACCGGGCTTCGTCCTGGCGTCGGCCGGGCCGGGCCTGGTGCTGGTGCATGGCGGCGAGCATCATGACGACGGCGAGCCGGGCGCCATCTCCTGGCAGCGGCGGATCTCGACGCTCGGCGCCAACCTGGTGGCCGGTGCCGGCTTCGGCCTGTTGCTGGCCGGTGCCATGGCGCTGGCCGGCCATGCCTATACGCCCCGAACCGCAGCCTTCTGGGGCCTCGCCGGCTTTGCGACCTTCGCCTTCGCCCCCTCGCTGGGCCTGCCGCCGGAACTGCCGGGGGCGGTGACCGCGGATCTGGCGGCGCGCCAGGCCTGGTGGCTCATGACGGCGCTTGCGACGGCAGCGGGGCTCTGGCTCGTCCTGCTGTCAGGCCGCACCATCCTGGCCGCCCTCGGCCTGGTTCTGCTGGCCGTCCCCCACCTGATCGGCTCGCCCTCGGCCGGCCTGCATGGCGGGGTGGTGCCGCCAGAACTCGCCGCCGAGTTCGTCACCGCGTCGCTGCTGAGCCAGGCGGTGTTCTGGGTCGTCCTGGGCTATGCCGTCGGCTGGCTCGGTGCGCGGCTGGATGCCCGCGCACAGCTCGACGAGGCCCTTCAGCCGGTCTGACCGTCGTCCCGCTTGGCCGTTCCCTGCAGCACCTCGACCGGAACCCCCATCGCCTCGGCAAGCCGCACCTGGGCGCTGCCGCGCCTGGCCGGCTGCTGCTGGCTGTCATGCGGCTTCCATCCCGTCACGTACAGGATGTCGAAGGTGGCCAGGATCCGGCCGTCCTCCCGGGCGAAGCGCTCGCGATAGATCTGGGCGGTCCGCAGCAGGACGTCGCGCCGGAACATGCCGCGCGGCCGGTCGAGCAGCGCACCGCCCTCGCCCATGGCCTGCAGGTCGTGCAGCAGGGCCAGGGGCTCCGCATAGCTCACCGTGATCCGGTCGACATCCGCCACCGGCAGCGCCACCTGCGCCCGCTGCAGCAGGGCCGCCGCGTCCTGGATGTCCACGAACGGCGCCACCAGCATGGACACGCCGCCCCGCACGTCCAGCTCGGCCTGCATCAGGGCGGTGCGCAGCTCGATCAGGCTCTCGCCGCCAAGCCAGGCCAGGAGCATCAGCCCGTCCGGCGCCAGGATCCGGCGGAGCTGCACCAGCACGCCCGGCAGGTCGTCGACATGGTGCAGCGCCATGACGCTGACCACGAGGTCGAAGCTGTCGTCCGCGAACGGCAGGAGTTCCGGCTCGGCCTGGACCTTCAGGCCCGGCCCCATGTCAAGCGCATCCGCCACCGGATCGACCGAGACGAGCAGGTCGGCAGCGAGGCCCGCTTGTGCCAACATCCCGGCCAGCCGGCCGCGCCAGCTGCCAAGCTCCAGCACGCGCGGGAACGGACGGCGGATGTCCGACAGCCGGTCGGCCACGCGTTCCGCGACCTCGTCCAGGAGAAACGGCTCGAATCGGCGGTCCGCCATGGCGCGCGTCCGGTTCCGGTGCACGGCGCGACGGTCGAACAGGCGCTTCAGATCGGTCATGATGCTTTGGCAAGCGGGGTGGACAGGCGGGAGCGGCCGGCAAAGCGCAGCCCCAACAGAACAAATGCGAGTGCCAGGCCCGTGAACAAGCCCCACCACAGGCCGATCACGCCCAGCCCCGCCGGAAAGGCCAGGTACCAGGCCACGCCGACCATGACCGGCCAGAAGCAGGAGACATGGATGACCGTCGGGATCCACGTGTCGCCCGTGCCGCGCAAGGCTGCCGTGACCACGCCCTGGCCGCTGTCGACGATCATGGTGGGGCCCACCACGAGCAGGGCCGTCGCCATCACGACGATCACCAGCGGGTCCGAGGTGTAGACGGCGCCGATCTGCTCGCGGAACAGGGCGATCAGCGGCGCCATTGTCACCATGATCGCGACGCCGATGCCGACGCCGACCCAGCCGGCCCTCGCGATCTCGTCCGGCCGGCGCCGCCCGGCTGCCCGCCCGACACGGACGGAGGTCGCCGTCGCCACGCCCAGGGTCAGCATGTAGAACAGAGCGTTCAGGTTGATCGCCGCCTGGTGCGCGGCCAGCTGGGCCGTGCCCAGCCATCCCGCCATCACCAGGATGAACTGGAAGGCGCTGCTCTCCAGGCCCTGCGAGGCGGCGAACGGGAAGCCCAGCTTGAGCAGTGCGCGCCTGATCGGTGCCACGGCACCCAGCGCACCTCGCACGCCATAGGCGCGGTGGCCTTTGAAGTTGAAGGCATAGAGGATGATCGCGGCCGTCATCGCCCAGCGCGTGATCGAGGTGCCCAGCGCCGCTCCCTCCGCACCCAGCGGCGGGATGCCGATCGGCCCGAACATCAGCAGCCAGTCGAGCAGGAGGTTCAGGATGTTGCCCAGCCACATGATCACCATGCCGGCATGCGGCCGCCCGATCGCCTCCAGGAAATAGCTGGTGACCGCGAAGATCAGCACGGCCGGCATGGCCAGCGCGAAGGCGCGCATCACCCTCGCGCCGCCCTCCACCACCTCCGGGCTCTGCCCGAGCCAGCCGAGCAGGGTCTCGCCCGGCAGGAGCAGGATGGCTGTGCCGATGCCGAGGATGGCCGTGTCCAGGCAGGCGATCCGCCAGATCCGCCCGGTCTCGTCCAGCCGGTCGGCACCCATCGCCTGCGCAACCAGCACCACCGTCCCGGTGGCAAGGCCGATGCCCAGCAGCATGAACAGGATGAACGGCGCGCTGCCCACGGCATAGAAGGCCAGCTCGTCCGCGCCAAAGCGCCCGGTCATGATCGTGTCGACCGCCGTCATTACCAGGATGCCGGCGCGCGCGGCCATCACCGGCAGCGCCAGCTTCAAGGTCTCGCGAAGGTCGACCAGCATCGAAAGCCACCCTGGCCGGGTTGATCTCCCGGCGTCCTTGTCAGTTCGCGATCATGTAGGAAGCGAGTCCGCCATCCTCGGTGCCCGCATGGAGTTGCCTGCCGTCCTTGGAAAACGTCAGCGCCGTGACCATCCCGGCGCCCGGGCTGTCCAGCGGGATCGCCCGGTCCGAGCCGAACGAGAGGAGCTTGGCACTGCCGTCAGCATGGCCGGCCGCCACGATCGACAGCGTCGGATGGAACGCCACCGCCGTCACCGGCACCTCGCAATAATCGCCCAGTTCCTGCGGCGCCTTGCCCATCGGCCCCTTGCCGGTGAGGTCCCAGACCACGACCGTGTCCGAGCCGCCCGTGCCCAGCTTCTTGCCGTCCGGCGAAAAGGCCATGGTGCGCGGCTTGGTCTGGTAGCCGGACATCCGCATGTCCTGGTTGTCCGCCAGGCGCCAGCCGTGGATTTCGTTCTCCTGCGTCGCCGTGACGAGATAGCGCCCGGTGGGGTCGAACCGGATCATCAGGTGGCTGGACTTCCAGGTCAGCCGCTTGGGCTCCTGCTTGGCCAGCTCCGTCCACCAGATGCTGGCCCCGCCATAATGCGCCACGGCCAGCCGCTTGCCCTTCGCATCCAGCGCCAGGTCGGCGATGGTGGAAGGATGGTCGGCGAACACCGCCTTCTCCCGTCCATCCCTGCCCAGCACCCGCGCCTCCTTGCCGGCCGCGAACACGGTGTTGCCGCCGGCGGGATCGGTCACGACCGCCGAGATCCACTTGCGCGGGATCTTGGCGAGTTCGACCGGATCCTCGCCGGGGCCCGAGCGCACCAGCCGGCCATCGTCGCCGCCGCTGAGTAGCGCCTTGCCGTCCGGGCTCACCGCCGCCGACAGGAGCGCGCCGTCATGCGCCGTGCTGGGCTCGACGAGCTTGGCCGCGAGGTCGGCCGGATCGGCCCACCAGACACGGCCGTCGCCCAGCGCGGCAGCGATGGTGGGGCCGATGACGTGGATCGCGATGACCGGCGCGCCGGTACCGATCACCTGCGCCGGCAGCCTTGGAGGAGCAGCCATCAGTTCGTCACGCAAGCGGCGAATGCCTTCTCGAGCGCCGCCCGGTCCAGCTGCCGGCCGATCAGCACGAGCCGACTCCAGCGCGGCTCGCCGTCCTTCCACGGCCGCTGGAAGTCCCCGTCGCGGATCATGTGCACGCCCTGGATCACGAAGCGCTCGCCCCGGCCCTTGATGTCCAAGATGCCCTTGTAGCGCAGGATGTTCTGCCCCTGCTCCGCCAGGATCTGCCCGAACCAGCGCTCGAACAGTTCCGGCTGGATCGGCCGGTCCGCCTTCAGCGAGACCGAGGTGATGCCGGAATGGGCAACATGGTCCTCGTCATGATGGTAGTGATGATCATGTCCATGGTCGTGGTGATGATGGTGGTCGTGGCCGCAATGCTCGTCATGCACGTGGCCATGATCGTGGTCGTCGTGGCCGTGCTCGAGGAATGCCGGGTCCAGTTCCAGGATGCGGTTCAGGTCGAAGGCGCCCTGGTTCAGCACCTGATCCAGCGGCACGCTGGAGTTGCGGGTCTCGTGAATCTTGGCGAACCGGTTGATCGAGCGGATCTCGCGCCGGACCGCCGCCAGCTCGTCGGCATCGACGAGGTCGGTCTTGTTCAGCAGGATCACGTCCGCGAACGCGATCTGGTCGACCGCTTCCTGGCTGTCCTCGATCCGCTGGCGGACATGCTTGGCGTCGACCACCGTGACCACGGCATCGAGCTTCGACTTCCGCGCCACGTCCTCGTCGACGAAGAAGGTCTGCGCCACGGGCGCCGGGTCAGCGAGACCGGTCGTCTCGATCACGATCCCGTCGAAGCGGTCGCGCCGCTTCATCAGGCCCTCGATCACCCGGATCAGGTCGCCGCGCACCGTGCAGCAGATGCAGCCATTGTTCATCTCGAACACTTCCTCGTCGCTCTCGACGAGGAGGTCGTTGTCGATGCCGATCTCGCCGAACTCGTTGACGATCACGGCGTACTTCTTGCCGTGCGGTTCGGTCAGGATGCGGTTGAGGAGCGTCGTCTTGCCGGCACCGAGATAGCCGGTCAGCACGGTGACGGGGGTCTGATCGCTCATGCTCGTTCTTCCAAGGATTTGGCCGCGCGTCAGGTCCGATAGGCGAACTTGTCGCGAAAAGGTAGCGCCCCGGCGAACCGGGCACGGCTGCCCAGCTGCTCCTCGACCCGGATGCCCTCGTTCCACTTGGCCATCCGCTCGGAGCGCGTGAAGCTGCCCACCTTCAATTGAGGAACGCCCCAACCGACCGCAAGATGCACGATTGTGGTGTCCTCGCTCTCGCCAGAGCGCGCCGAGACGATCGCCCCCATGCCGGCTGCCTTCGCCGCCTCCCAGGCCGCCTTCGCCTCGGTAAGCGTGCCCCGCTGGTTCGGCTTCACCAGCACGGTGTCGCACTGCCGCTGCTCGGCGGCCGTTCGAACCCGCCTGGCCTCCGTCACCAGGAAGTCGTCGCCCACCACCTGCACCCGGTCACCCAGCGCTGCCATGAAGGCCTGCATCCCCTGCGGGTCGTCCTCGGCCAGCGGATCCTCCACCGAGACGATAGGATAGCGCCCGATCCAGCCCTTGAGCACCTCGATCATGCCGGCGGCGTCCAGGTCGCGCCCGTCGCGCGCCAGGCGGTAGCGTCCGTCCCTGCCGAACTGCGTCGATGCCACGTCCAGCGAGATCGCAACCTGCTCGAACGGCCGGTAGCCGGCCCGCTCGATGGCGCGTGCCAGCATGCCCAGCGCCTCCTCGTTGGAGTCGAAAAGCGGCCAGAAGCCGCCCTCGTCCGCCACGCCGGCAAGCTTGCCGGCCTCCTTCATGAGCCCGCCGGCCGCACGGTAGATTTCCGCCGTCCATTCAAGCGCTTGCGCGAAGGAATTCGCACCGGGGCACACCACCATGAAGTCCTGGATGTCCAGCCGCCCGGCCGCGTGCGCCCCACCGCCGAAGATCTGGATCTCCGGCAGGGGCAGCGTGTCCACCGCCTCGCCCCCGAGCCAACGCCACAGCGGCACGCCCTCGCTGCCCGCCGCCGCATGCGCTGCCGCCATGGAAACGGCGATCGTGGCATTGCCGCCGAGCCGGGATTTCTCCGCCGTTCCGTCCAGCTCGATCAGGATCCGGTCGAGGGCTTCCTGGTCGCGGACGTCCTGCCCGCGCAGCGCCTCTGCCATGGGGCCGTTCACCGCGTCCACCGCATGGCGCACATCCATGCCACCGAACGCCTCGCCACCATCGCGACGGTCGAGCGCCTCGCCCGACCCGGTGGACGCACCGGCCGGCGCGATCGCCCGCCCGAGCGGGCCACCTGCCGTCACGATATCCGCCTCGACGGTGGGCCGCCCGCGGCTGTCCCACACCCGGCGGCCCACGACCCGTTCGATCCGATGGCTCAAATCACCGTCTCCAGCGCCCAGGCCTCACGGATTGCCGCGAGCCGGTCCGGCACATGCGCCAGGAAATGCCGCGCGACCTTGCGCACCTTGTCCTGGTCGTCCGGCGCGTGGAGATATTCGACCGGCGACTTGCCGTCGACCCGCGCCAGCAGCAGCCCGGGCAGCAAGGCCGCCGTCCGCTCCTCCAGCCGGTCGCGCCGCTCCCAGACCACCTCGGCGAGGTAGGCCTCCGCCAGCGCATCGAACGCGGACAGGTAGGCCTCGGCGCTCGGCCGCCGCCACAGGCATTTCAGGAGCAGATGATTTAGGCAGAACGCGAGGTCGAAGGCCGGGTCGCCGAACCAGGCGCATTCCGCATCCAGGAACACTGGCCCCCTCGGTCCGATCAGGATGTTCTTCGGGCTGACATCGCCATGGACCAGCGCGATCTTCGTTGCCGCCGTCGAGCGCGCCAGCCCCCTGAGCTGCCGCCCGAGATCCGGATGCAGCTCGGCCGTCGCCAGCAGGTAGGGCTCCAGCCGGATGTCGTGGAAGATCCGGTCGGTGGGGAAGGTCTCGGCCACCTCCGTGCGGCCGGCTGTTCCCGCATGCACCGCGGCCAGGGCCAGCCCGACTGCCCAGGCATGGTCCATGACCACCCACCCTTCCATGAGCATGGCCTTCCACAGGGGATGGTCCTGCGGGTCGAGAAAATTCATCACCAGCGCGCCGGCGATCACGTCCTGGTGCAGCAGCTTCGGCACCGCCGATGGGGCGTGCCGGCGCGCCTCCTCCATCCAGGCCGCCTCGAACCCGTTGCGCTCCACAGGGGCCTGCCAGTCCTTCTGGACCCGCAGCTGGCGCAGCGCCCGCTTGACCGCGACCGCCCCGTCTGGAAGGTCGACCCGCCAGATGTCGGAGCTGACACCACCGGTGAGAGGCTTCATGGCCGGATCGGCGCTGATGTTCCACAAGCCTGCACGGCGCAGCACCGCAAGGATGGCGGCGTCGGTGGCTGGAGCTGTCACGGTCCGTCGCATCGTTTGTTCTACTGTCCGACCGAGGTGATCCGGATGCTTGGCGTGCTGGTTTATCAGGCGGATCCTTGGCTCGAAAGCCGACTGGAAGGCCTGCCGTTCCCGGTAAGGACGGTGGCACCCCGCCAGAAGGACGCCGTACTCGCGGCGATGGCGGAGGCCGACATGCTCCTCCACGCCCTGGATCCGGTGACGGCCCGGCACATCGAGGCCGCGCCCAAACTCAAGCTGATCCAGAAGATCGGCGTCGGCGTGAACACGATCGACCTGGAAGCGGCCAAGGCCCGCGGCATCGCCGTCTGCAACATGCCGGGCACCAACACGGCCGCGGTTGCCGAGCAGGCGCTCCTGCTGATGCTCTCGGTCCTGCGCCGCGTCGTCGTCCAGGACCGCGCATCGCGGGCGGGCGAAGGCTGGTCCGACCGGATCCAGGCCGCCGGTGCCTATGGCGAGCTGGCCGGGCGCACGGTTGGCTTCGTCGGCTTTGGCGCGGTTCCCCGCCGCCTTGCGCCGGTCATGGAAGCCCTGGGTGCGAAGGTCCTGCGCTGGCACCGCTCCGAGGCGGAGGGCCAGCCCGGCGAGCGCGTCCAGGTCCTGGAAGACCTGTTCGCCCGTGCCGACATCATCTCCACGCACCTGCCGCTCCTGCCCGACACCGCCCGGATCGTGAACGCCGACACGCTGTCCCACGTCCGCCCCGGCACCATCCTGGTCAACACCGCCCGTGGCGGCCTGGTGGACGAAGCGGCGCTGATCGCCGCCCTGGATGACGGGCGCCTGGCCGGTGCCGGCCTGGATGTCCTCGCGGTCGAGCCGTTCGAGCCGGACAACCTGCTGCTCCAGCGGGACGACGTGGTGCTGGCCCCGCACAGCGCCTGGCTGACGCGGGAAACCTGGGACCGCTCCTTGGCCGTGATCGTGGAGAACACGCGGCGGCTTGGCAGCGGCGAGCCGCTGCTGCACCGGGTCGTGTGATCGAGCTGTTGAGGACAAAGGGCTGGTCGTGCGATGATGGAGGGCTCTCGAATGGCCTGCCGGCCATCGGCGCACCCTCGTCGCATGATCGGAAACTGCATGAACGAACCCAAGAACAGCCAGCAGCGTCAGCTAGTTAGATAATATTCGACAATTGGTGCTTGCGCTGACCACTTGGCCGCCGACCTTGAACGGTTCCAGTTCCTGCCGCATCTAGGCCCTCATGACCGCCCTGCTCCGCACCACCTGCCCCCATGATTGCCCCTCCGTCTGCGCCCTGGAGGTGGAGCGGCGTGCCGATGGCACGATGGGCAAGGTGCGCGGTTCCAACCGCATCGACTACACGGCCGGCACCCTGTGCGTGAAGGTCAGCCGCTATGCCGAGCGCTACCATCACAAGGACCGGCTGGCCTACCCGCTCCTGCGCACAGGCTCCAAGGGCAGCGGCCAGTTCACCCGCATCGGCTGGGACGAGGCGCTGGACCGCGTGGCGGACGGGCTGCTCGCGGCCGAGCACCGCCACGGCGCGGAGGCGGTCTGGCCATACTTCTATGCCGGCACGATGGGCTATGTGCAGCGCGACGGGATCGAGCGGCTGCGCCACGCCAAGAAGTACAGCCGGCAGAAGAGCACGTTCTGCGTGACCCTATCCGACGCCGGATGGCGGGCGGGCTACGGCAAGCGCTGGGGGGTCTCCCCGGTCGAGGCGGGGGAGCATGCCGACCTCTGGCTGATCTGGGGCACCAATCCCGTCAACACCCACGTCAACATGATGAACCACATCGCCAAGGCGAAGAAGCGCGGCGCCAAGGTCATCGTGGTCGACGTCTACAAGACCGGCACCGCCGACATCGCCGACATCCATCTGAGCCCGCGGCCCGGCACGGATGGTGCGCTCGCCTGCGGGATCGCGCACGTCCTGTTCGCCGAAGGCTATGCCGACCGCGACTACCTCGCCCGCTTTGCCGATCTTCCGTACGAGCGCCTGGCGGAGCATTTCGCCGCCCGCTCGCCGGAATGGGCCGAAGCCATCTGCGGCGTGCCGGCCGAGCGCATCCGCGAGGTGGCCCGCCTCTATGGCCAGGCCCAGGCCTCCTATCTGCGCGTCGGCTACGGCTTCACCCGGCAGAAGAACGGCTCGGCCGCCATGCACGCCGTGTCCTGCCTGCCGGTGATCACCGGCGCCTGGGCCAGGAAGGGCGGCGGCGCCCTCTACTCGATGGGCGACATCTACGGCCTGGATAAGACGCTGATCGAAGGCTTGGACGTGAGGGATCCGGCCGTGCGCATCCTCGACCAGTCCCGCATCGGTCCCATCCTCGCGGGCGACCGCCACGACCTGGGCGACGGCCCGCCGATCCATGCGCTGTTCATCCAGAACACGAACCCCGCGGTCGTTGCCCCGGAAAGTGCCCTGGTCCGCCAGGGCTTCCTGCGCGACGATCTATTCACCGTGGTCCACGAGCAGTTCATGACGGACACGGCAAAGCTCGCCGACATCGTCCTGCCCGCCACCATGTTCGTCGAGCATGACGACCTCTACACCGCCAGCGCCCATGCCAACGTGCAGGTGACTAGAAAGCTGTTCGAGCCGTTCGCGGAGTGCCGCTCGAACCATCAGGTGATCTGCGACCTGGCCGGGCGTGTCGGTGCGGAGCATCCGGGCTTCGCGATGACCGAATGGGAGTTGATCGAGGACATGCTGGCCAAAGCCGGCCTGCCCGACGCCCGGACGATCTTCGAACAGGGCGGCCACGACCTCCTGCCCCAGCGCGACGGCGGCCATTTCCTGGACGGCTTCCCGACGCCGGACGGCCGGTTCCACTTCGCGCCGGACTGGGCGGCGCAAGGGTCCAACCACACGGGCATGCCGCCCCTGCCGGATCACCAGCCCGTCATCGAGGAGCCCACGGCGGAGCACCCGTTCCGGCTAGTGGCGGCCCCCGCGCGCCAGTTCCTGAACTCCAGCTTTACGGAAATGGCGAGCGGCCGCGCCCGCGAGGTCCGGCCGACCGCCCTGCTCCATCCGGACGCGATGCTGCGCCTGGGGCTGAACGACGGCGACCCGGTGCAGGTCGGCAACCGCCGCGGCGCCGTGCTCGTCCATGCGAAGGCACGACCCGGCCAGCATGAAGGTACCGTGATCATCGAAGGCATCTGGCCGCGCGGAGGCTTTGCCGACGGCGAGTGCGTCAACACCCTGATCTCGGCGGAGCCCGGCTTCCCGAACGGCGGGGGCGCGTTTCACGACACGGCGGTGTGGGTCCGCAGGGTGACAGTCGAACTGCAGACCGCCGCCTGATCCCAGCGTTCGACAGGCTGCTCGGAACGCTCCGCGGCCCTACCCGTTCTGGTTCCACAGCCGACCCCCGCTGTTTCGGGCGGGTCACGAGCATGCCGGAGCGGACGACCGATGACGCCAGCCACGCCCCCGCCTGAATCTGGCGTCGTGCGCTCCCGTCTCGATGCGCCGCCGGGAGGCGCCCCGCGTGCGGGCTGACTTGGCTGGCCCTCCCCGGTTCCTCCTCCTGGGTGCCTGCCTCGTCCTTGCAGGCTGCAGCGGTCCCCAGTCCTCCCTGGATCCGGCCGGCGAAGCGGCCGAGCGGGTAAGCGAACTCTTCTGGCAGATGCTGACCGGTGCCGCCGTCATCTGGTGCATCGTGATCGGCGCGTCCGTGCTCGCTTCCTATCGCGGCAGCCGGACCTGGGATGACCGCACCGCCTTTCGGGTGATCCTCTGGGGTGGTGCCGTGTTCCCGACCATCGTGCTGGCCGGCCTGCTCGTGCACGGCCTGCGCCTGATGCCGGAACTGCGCGCGGCTGGTGGCGACCTCAGGATCGAGGTGGAGGCCCGCCAGTTCTGGTGGCACGTCACCTACCATGCCGAAGGCCGTCCGCCGATCGTCAGCGCGAACGAACTGCGCATGCCGGCCGGCGGAATCGTCGAGGTGGTGCTCACCAGCCCCGACGTGATCCACTCCTTCTGGATCCCGGCGATCGCCGGCAAGACCGACGCCATTCCCGGTCGCACCACGCGGCAGATGCTGAAGCCCACGCGCCCCGGGATCTATCGGGGTGCCTGCGCCGAATTCTGCGGCAGCTCGCATGCCCTGATGGCGATGACCGCCGAAGTGATGACGCCCGAACGGTTCGAGGCCTGGCTGGACGAGGAGGGCGGCCCCGCCAAGCCGCAGGCCTCCGCGGGCGAGCAGGTGTTCCAGCAGGCGGGCTGCGGAGCCTGCCACACCGTCCGCGGCACCCCGGCCAACGGAACCGTCGGCCCGGATCTCACCCATGTCGGAAGCCGCCATGCCATTGGTGCCGGCATCCTGCCGAACTCGCCGGAGGAGATCGCCCGCTTCGTGGCTCATGCCGACGAGGTGAAGCCCGGCATCGACATGCCCTCCTATCGCATGCTGCCGGAGCAGGACCTGATGGCGTTGGCTACCTGGCTGGCAGGTCTCGAATGACGATGGAGCATGCCGCGGACGAGGCCGCTGACCTCGAGAGGCAACAGGTCCAGGAGGACCGGCTCCGCAGGGTCTGGGAAACGCCGTCCGGCTGGCGCTACTGGTCGGCCGTGAACAATTCGGAAGTGGGAGTCTGGTACACCGCGACCTCGTTCTTCTTCTTCCTGTTCGCGGGCGTGCTGGCGCTCATCGTGCGCGCCCAGCTGGCGGTGCCGGACAACGATCTCGTCACCGCGCCGTTCTACAACCAGCTGTTCACCCTGCACGGCACGATGATGATGTTCCTGTTCGCCGTGCCGATCTTCGAGGCGGTGGCGATCCTCATCCTGCCGCAGATGCTGGCCGCACGGGACCTGCCCTTCCCGCGCCTTTCCGCCTTCGGCTACTGGTGCTTCCTGATCGGCGGCGTGTTCGTCGCCGGCTCGATCTTCTTCAGTTCCGCGCCTGACGGCGGCTGGTTCATGTACCCGCCGCTCACCACCAACCCGGAGACGTCCGGGATCGGCGCGGACATCTGGCTGCTGGGGCTGTCCTTCATCGAGGTGGCCTCGATCGCCGCGGCGGTCGAGCTGATCGTGGGCGTCTTGAAATGCCGCCCGCCCGGCATGCGGATCAACCTGATCCCGCTCTACTGCTGGTACGTGCTGATCGTGGCGGGCATGATCCTGTTCGCCTTCCCGCCCTTGATCGCCGGCGACATCCTGTTCGAGATGGAGCGGCTGTTCGACTGGCCATTCTTCAACCCGGAGCGCGGCGGCGACCCGATCCTCTGGCAGCACCTGTTCTGGATCTTCGGCCACCCCGAGGTCTACATCATCTTCCTGCCATCGATCGCACTCCTCGCCATGATGGTGCCGACCTTCGCGCAGCGGCCCATCGTCGGCTACGGCTGGATCGTGCTCGCGGCCGTCGGCACGGGCTTTTTGAGCTTCGGCCTTTGGGCCCACCACATGTTCACGACCGGCCTGCCCGCGATCTCGCTGGGCTTCTTCTCGGCCGCGTCCGAAGCGGTCGCGATCCCGACCGGCGTCCAGATCTTCGTGTTCGTCGCGACCATGCTCGCTGGCCGGGTCGTGTTCTCGATCCCGATGCTCTACGCCAGCGGTGCGCTTGCCATCTTCGTGTTCGGCGGCCTCACCGGGGTGATGGTCGCGCTCGCCCCCTTCGACTGGCAGGCCCACGACACCCACTTCGTCGTGGCGCACCTTCACTACACGCTGATCGGCGGCATGTTCTTCCCGCTGGTTGCCGGCGTGTACTACTTCTATCCGTTCCTGATGGGCCACATGCTGTCGGAGCGCCTGGGCAAGTGGGCGTTCTGGCTGATGTTCTCAGGATTCAACATCGCCTTCCTGCCCATGCACTTCACGGGCCTGCGGGGCATGCCAAGGCGGGTGTTCACCTATCCCGAGGGCCTGGGCTTCGACTGGCTGAACATGGTGTCGACTGTCGGCGCCTTCATCATGGCAGCGGGCGTGCTGGTGTTCGTGTGGGACGTGGTCCGTCCGTTCAGCTGGAAACCCAAGGCGCCGCGCAATCCATGGAACGCCGGCACGCTGGAATGGGTGGCCGGCAATCCTAGTGAGCCATGGGGCATCCGCTCGGTCCCCATCATCACGACCCGTTACCCGCTCTGGGACCAGAAGGACCTCATCCGGAACATCGACGAGGGCCGCTACTTCCTGCCGGATGCCGAAGAGGAGAAGCGCGAAACGCTGATCACCGGCGTGCTCGATGCCGAGCCGATCCAGGTCCTGCGCCTTCCCGGCAACTCCTTCCTGCCGATGTGGGCCGCGATCTTCGTCGGCGGCTCGTTCATTGCCGCGACGTTCCACTGGTGGATCCCGACCATCCTCTCGGGCGTGATCGGCATCTTCGTGATCATGGCGTGGCTCTGGACCGGGACGTCGATGATCCCGGAGAAGCCCGACAAGGATGCCGGCCGCGGCAAGCACCTGCCGCTCTACGCCTCGGGCCCGCGCTCGGTCGGCTGGTGGGCGATGTTCATCACGATGGTCGGCGACGCCACCGCGTTCGCCAGCCTGGTCTTTGCCTATTTCTTCTACTGGACCATCCACCCGGACTTCCCGCCGCCCGACGCCAAGGGTCCGGGCGTCTTCCTTCCTCTTCTCTCGGCCGCGCTTACGCTCGGGGCCTGGATCTGCATGCTCCTGGCCCGGCACCGCAATGCGATCGGGAACAGCGGGCAAGGCCTCTTCCTGCTGTGTGCCAGCGCGGCGCTGGCTGCAGCATCGGGCGCAGCGCTGCTGGCAGCCCCTTGGTTGACCGGCCTCGCCCCCACCACCGACGTCTATGACGCCACGGTCTGGGTGCTGGTGCTCTGGACGGTGGTCCATGTCGCGGTCGGCATCCTGATGCAGTTCTACTGCATCGCGCGCAGTCTGGCGGGCAAGCTCACGCCCGAGCACGACATCGATCTGCAGAACGTCACGCTCTATTGGCATTTCGGCGCCATCACGGTGGTCGTGACCGCGCTGGTGATCGCCCTGTTCCCCCTGGTGGCCTAGGAGGCGCGATGCTGTTCTGGCGTGACCGGGCGGACCTGTGGACCCTGATCACCCCGCCGACGGTGTGGGCGATCCACTTCATGGTCTGCTACGGCATCGCAGCCGTCGAGTGCGCGAAGTCCGGCATGCAGTCGGACCTGTTCGTGACCCAGGTCGCCATCTCGGTCGCGACGGTGGTGGCACTGGCGCTGATCGGCATGTCCGGCCTGTTCGGCTACCGCCACTGGGGCGTGGGCTCGGAACTGCCGCCCTATGATGCGCCGACCAGCGAGCAACGCGAACAGTTCTTGGGCGTGTGCATTCTCCTGGTCAGCTGCCTCAGTTTCGTCGGCGTCGTTTTCGTCGCCCTGCCTCCGGTCTTCATCACGGACTGCCGCTGATGCGCTGGCGGTGGCTGCTTGCAGGCGTGCTGGTACTGGCGGCCTTATGGCTGGGGCCACTGCGGCCTGCAGCCAGCCATTCGTTCACGGCGCACATGACGATCCACATGGGCGTCGTTGCCGTTGCCGCCCCCCTGATCGCCACGAGCATCGCTGGCACGCGCTTCGACCCTTCAGCCCGCCATCCGATCCTGTTCGGGCCGCTGCCGGCGTCGCTGGTCGAGCTGATCGTGGTCTGGGGCTGGCATGCGCCGGCCCTGCACGAGGCGGCAAGGTCCGAGCCGGTCGTCTTCCTGATCGAGCAGGCTTCGTTCCTGGCTTCCGGGCTCCTCGTCTGGATCGCCTGCCTGGGCTTTGCGGCCAGCGGCAGGACCGGACGGAGCCTGCTTGGCACGTTGGGCCTCCTCTTGACCTCGATCCACATGACGCTGCTGGGCGCCCTTCTGGCCTTTGCGCAGCGGCCCCTGTTCGGCCATGCCGGCCTGCATGGGTTGGACGACCAGCAGCAGGGCGGGGTCGTGATGCTGCTGGTGGGCGGGGCTTCCTATCTGATCGGCGGCCTCGTGCTGATGGCGCGGGTCCTGCGCGAGCCTGCCGGCGCCAACGAACGCGGAGCCCCCTCATGATCATTCGGCTGCGCTACGTCCTGTGGGCCGGCTTGGCTGCCGCGATCCTGGCCTTCCTCGTCGGCTGGTCGGGCATCGTCGGCATCCGCGCCAGTTCCGGCCACTGGCTGATCACCGACGTCGTCCTCCACTGGGCGATGCAGAACTCGGTGCGCACGGACGCGCTCGACGTCACGGCGCCGCCGAATCTGGATGATCCCGCGCTGGTGCGACGCGCTGCCGGCCATTTCGAGACGAGTTGCGCCTTCTGCCACCGTTCGCCCGCGAGGCAAGAACGCGCCCTGCCCAGGCGCATGACCCCGCCGCCGCCGTTGCTCACCCACGCGGCCCGGGACTGGACGCCCGAGCAGTTGTTCGTGATCGTCCAGCATGGCGTGAAGTTCAGCGGCATGCCGGCCTGGATCTCCCTGGACCGTGCGGACGAGGTGTGGGCGATGGTGGCCTTCCTCCGGCAACTGCCGGAGATGGACGCGGCCACCTACGAGCAGCTGGCCTTCGGCGAGGCGCTGAATGGACAGGGCCGGCCGGAGGACCCGGTGCTGGACGGCTGCATGCGCTGCCACGGCAGCGATGGCGACAGCGACGGCGGGGCGTTTCCGGTGCTCGCTAGCCAGCGGGAGGACTATCTCGTGCGGACGCTGCAGGCCTTCTCGGAGGGCAGGCGGGCGAGCGGCATCATGCAGTACGCAACGGCCGGCCTGAGCCCTGAGGATCTGGCACGTGCCGCGCATCATTATGCCGGGCAGCCTCCCCCATCGCCGTCAAAGGGGCAGGAATCAGCAGAAGCGGTCGAGCTCGGCCGCGCCATCGCCACCAACGGGATCCCGGAGGAAGGGGTGCCCGCCTGCCAGTTCTGTCATCGGACCGAGCCTGTCCGCAACCCGATCTTCCCACTGCTGGAGGGCCAGGAGAAATGGTACCTGGCCACCCAGCTGCGCCTTTGGAAGGATGGCGTCCGCGGTGGCACGAATTATCAGGAGATCATGAGGCAGGTGGCGCGACATCTGAGCGATGAAGAGATCGATGCCTTGGCCGCCTTCTACAGCTCCGAGGATCGCGCACCTGCCCTGACCTCGGCAGAACCTTGAGAAGCAGCCATCCTCGTCGTTGACAGGGCGACGACCCTGGCTATAGTCCGCCAACCGTCCGGATAGCCATATCCGGCGTGCCGTGTTGTGCGGCACGTTCCGACCGCAGGATCTTCGTCCCATGTACGCAGTCGTTAAGACCGGCGGCAAGCAGTACCGCGTGACCCCGAACGAGGTGATCCGCGTCGAGCTGCTGCCCGTTGAAGCTGGTGCCACCGTTGAGCTTACCGAAGTCCTGATGGTCGGTGGCGACTCCCCGGTCGTCGGCTCCCCGCTCGTCGCCGGCGCGCGGGTGACCGCGACGGTCCTCGAGCAGGACAAGGACGACAAGATCATCGTCTTCAAGAAGCGCCGCCGGAAGCACTATCGCCGGCGCACCGGTCATCGCCAGATGAAGACGGTGCTGCGCATCCAGGAGATCCACGCAGCCTGATCGGCAGCGTGCACGACATCGGGGCTTCGGCCTTGTTCGGCAAGAGCATCGTCTCCAGCTAAGGGAGACGATCCAATGATGGAGACATCCCATGGCGCATAAAAAGGCCGGTGGTTCTTCGCGGAACGGTCGCGATTCGGCCGGTCAGCGCCTCGGCGTGAAGAAGTTCGGCAGCGAGGCGGTCGTCGCCGGCAACATCATCGTCCGCCAGCGCGGCACGAAGTGGCATCCCGGCACGGGCGTGGGCCTTGGCCGCGACTACACGATCTTCGCGCTGCAGGACGGCCAGGTGAAGTTCCACGACGGCACCAAGGGCCGGAAGTTCATCTCGGTCGTCTCGCCGAAGGCAGCCGCCGAGTAGAATCCCGGTTCATCACTTTGCAGGTGACATGACGGCCGGGATCTGCCCGGCCGTTTTTGTTTGGACATGACACGATGCGCTTTCTCGACAGCGCCAAGATCTGGGTCCAGTCCGGCCATGGCGGCGCCGGCTGCGCATCGTTCCGCCGCGAGAAGTTCATCCCTGACGGCGGCCCCAACGGTGGCGACGGCGGCAAGGGCGGCTCAGTCATCGTGGTCGCGTCCGACGATCTGAACACCCTGATCGACTTCCGCTACGCCCAGCACTTCAAGGCCGAGCGCGGCGAAGCCGGCATGGGTGCGGAGCGGCATGGCCGCAACGGCAAGGACCGCGTCATCACCGTACCGGTCGGCACGCGCATCCTGGCCGAGGACAAGGAAACGATCATTGCCGACCTGACCGAGGACGGCCAGCGGCTCGTGCTGTGCCGCGGCGGGGACGGCGGGCGCGGCAACACCCATTTCAAGACCTCGACCAACCGGGCGCCGCGTCGGGCCGAGCCTGGCTGGCCTGGCGAGGAGCGCTGGATCTGGCTGGAATTGCGGCTCCTGGCGGATGCAGGCCTGGTCGGCCTGCCGAATGCCGGCAAGTCCACCTTCCTGTCCGCCTCCTCCCGCGCCCGGCCGAAGATCGCCGATTACCCGTTCACGACGCTCGAGCCCAAGCTCGGGACGGTCACCATCGACCATGACGCCTTCGTGCTGGCGGACATTCCGGGGCTGATCAAGGGCGCCTCGGAGGGAGCCGGCCTCGGCGACCGGTTCCTCGGCCATGTCGAGCGCTGCGGCGTCCTCATCCACCTGATCGATGGCACCGATGCGAAGATCGCCCAGAACTACAAGACGATCCGCAAGGAACTCGAGCTCTACGGCCATGGCCTGGCCGACAAGACCGAGATCGTCTGCCTGAACAAGGTCGACGCGCTCACCAAGGAACAGCTACGGCGCAAGGCGAAGAGCCTGGAGCAGGCCTGCGGCCAGGCGCCGATGCTGATTTCGGCCGCTACGGGCGAGAATGTCCGGCCGGTGCTGCTGCGCGCCTACGAGCTCGTGAAGCAGGCACGTGCCGAGGCGGCTGCCGCGAAGGCCAAGGTGCTGGAGGTTTCGTGACCTCGCCCTTCCGGGTCCGGCGCCTGGTCGTCAAGGTCGGCTCTTCCTTGCTGGTCCAGCCGGACGGCAACGTGCGCAAGTCTTGGGTCGATTCGCTGACCTCCGATCTGCGCCGCCTGCGCATGCGTGACACCGAGGTCATCGTGGTGAGCTCGGGCGCCATTGCGCTGGGCCGGCGCGTGCTGGGGCTGCCGGCCGGCACCCTGCCCCTGGAGCAGAAGCAGGCGGCCGCTGCGGTGGGCCAGATCCGCCTGGCGGCGGCCTGGGCCGACAGCCTTGCCGTCCATGACCTGCCTGCGGCGCAGATCCTGCTGACCCTTGACGACACCGAGGCCCGACGGCGCTACCTCAATGCCCGCTCCACCTTTGCGGCCCTGCTGGCGCAAGGCGCCGTGCCGGTGGTCAACGAGAACGACACGGTGGCCACCAGCGAGATCCGCTTCGGCGACAACGACCGGCTGTCGGCACGGGTCGCGGTGATGGCGTCGGCTGAGACACTGGTGCTCCTGTCCGACGTGGACGGTCTCTACACGGCCGATCCGCGTCGGTCACCGGACGCCGGGCACATCCCGGTCGTCGACGAGATCACGCCGGAGATCGAGGCCATGGCCGGTGGCGCCGGTACCGCCGTCGGGACCGGCGGCATGGTCAGCAAGCTGGTGGCAGCCAGGATCGCGACACGCGCCGGCTGTTCGGTGGTGCTGACCAGGGGCGACTCGCTGCACCCGCTGAACGCCGCCGAGGAAGGCGCCCGCTCGACGCTGTTCCGTGCCAAGGCCAGCCCGCACGGCGCCCGCAAGCACTGGATCGCCGCAGCGCTGGGTGTCAGCGGCGTGGTCGTCGTGGACGAGGGCGCTGCCCGGGCGCTGCTCGCGGGCAGCTCGCTCCTGCCTGCGGGCGTGCGCTCGGTCGAGGGGCGCTTCGAGCGCGGCGACGCCGTGCTGATCCGCTCGCTGGATGGCCGGGATGTTGCCAAGGGCCTCATCGCCTACGATGCCGAGGATGCCGTGAAGATCGTGGGATTGCGCAGCCACGACATCGAGCGGACTCTGGGCTATCGTGGCCGTGACGAACTCATTCACCGCGACGACCTGGTGCTCTTGTAGCGAGGAGTAGGTGCTGTGGCCGACACCGACATGGCGGACCTCATGCAGCGGATCGGACGCCGGGCCAAGGAAGCCGCCGCGGCACTGGCCCTGGCACCGCGTCATCTCAAGGACGCCGCCCTGACGCGCGCGGCCGGTGCGCTGCGTGCGGCGCAGGATGAGATCATCGAAGCCAACCGCAAGGACCTGGCAGCCGGCGAGGCGGCCGGCTTGAGCAAGGCGCTGATGGACCGCCTGCTCTTGAACCCGTCGCGGGTCGAATCGATGGCGGCCGGGCTGGAGGTGGTGGCGGGTCTGGCCGATCCGGTCGGCAGGGAACTCGCTCGCTGGCGCCGGCCGAACGGGCTGGACATCGCGCGGGTCAGCGTGCCGCTGGGCGTGGTCGGCGTGATCTACGAGAGCCGCCCGAACGTGACCGCCGATGCCGCGGCCCTCTGCCTGAAGGCCGGCAACGCCGTGATCCTGCGTGGCGGCTCGGACAGCTTCCACAGCTCGCGCGCCATCCACGCGGTGCTGGCCAAGGCGGTTGCGGACGCGGGCCTGCCCCAGGACACCGCGCAGATGATCCCGACGACCGATCGGGCAGCCGTGGGCGCCCTGCTGCGGGCGGGCGAGCATGTCGACGTGATCGTTCCGCGCGGGGGCAAGTCCCTGGTGGCGCGCGTCCAGAACGAGAGCCGGGTGCCCGTGTTCGCGCACCTGGACGGCAACAACCACACCTATGTCCATGCCAGCGCGGATGCAGAGATGGCTCAGGCCCTGGTCCTGAACGCCAAGTTGCGGCGGACCGGGATCTGCGGCGCCACGGAAACCCTGCTTGTCGACCGGCCCGTCGCTGGCCGCCTGCTGCCGCCGATCCTGGACACCCTCGCTGCACGCGGCTGCGAGATTCATGGCTGCGGCGAGACCTTGGCGCTCTGGTCACGGGCCCTGCCTGCCACCGAGGACGACTGGCGCACCGAATATCTGGACGCCGTGCTGGCGGTGAAGGTGGTGGCGGACCTGGACGAGGCCATCTCTCATGTGAACCTTTATGGCAGCCATCATACCGACTGCATCGTCGCTCGGGATGTCGACGCTGCCGAGCGCTTCCTGAACGAGGTCGACAGCGCGATCGTGACCCACAATGCGTCGACGCAGTACGCGGATGGTGCCGAGTTCGGCTTCGGCGCGGAGATCGGAATTGCGACGGGGCGGCTGCATGCACGCGGGCCGGTCGGCCTGGAGCAACTCGTGACCTACAAGTATCAGGTACGAGGCAGCGGACAGTGCCGGCCTGGCTGATGCCCTGCATCCATCGCCACCACCTCATGCGTAGTAGCCTCGAACCTGCCGCTGTCGTGAGGTCGAGGTCATGGGTCGGCTTGGCGCCGAGCCGCTGCGGGCCTATTCCACCTGCAGATGCGAGCTCGCGAGATTAAAGCACCATCTGACAGCGAAGCTTCCGAGAAGCCGCTGGACGCCCTGTTGCAGAAAGTCGGGCAACAGGACGCGGCCGCCTTCAAGGAACTCTATGCGGCGACAGCCTCCCGGCTGCTCGGCGTGGCCATGAGGATCGTGCGCCGCCGCGAGGTGGCGGAGGACGCGTTGCACGATGCGTTCGTGCGCGTCTGGTGGCATGCGTCGAGGTTCGATCCTGCCCGGGGCCCGGCCCTGGCGTGGATGATCACGATCGTGCGCAACAGTGCGATCAACCACATCCGCAAGACAGCGCGCGAGACGGCGCTGGAAACCGAGGTGGATGGGGAGGCCGACAGCCTGCTCGACCGCATGGCCGAGGTACCGGGCATACCTGCGGCCGACCGGATCGGGCTCGCACGCTGCCTCCAGGAGCTGGAAGCCGGGCCACGGCAGTGCGTCGTCATGGCGTTCGCCGATGGCTGGAGCCACGAGGAACTTGCGGAGCGGCTGGGCCATCCGCTCGGCACGGTCAAGAGCTGGATCCGCCGCAGCCTCCTGCGCCTCCGGGAGTGCCTGAGCGCATGAGCGACCTTCCTTCCGATCGTGACGATCTCGATGCGGATGCCGGAGAGTACGTGCTCGGAACACTCTCCCCGGAAGATCACATGCGGTTCGAGATGCGCCTGCGGACCGATCGGCAGGCGCAGGCGGCCGTGGCCTATTGGGAGAGGCGCCTCTCGCCCCTGGCTGGCCTGGCCGCCCCAGCTGAACCCGACCCGCAGCTGTTCGGCCGCATCGAGCAGACCATCAACCGGCAGGCTCGTCCAGCACGGCCCGGCCGGGTGCTGGTGCCGGCGCGCACGCGGATCTGGAACAACGTCACGATCTGGCGGAACGCTGCGCTGGCGGCTGGGCTGGCGGCAGCAGCATTCGCCGGTCTGCTCCTGATCCGGCCACTTCCTCAAGGTGGCGGTCCTTCCTATGTCGCGGTACTCGACAATGCCGAGGGAGCACCGGTCTGGCTGGTCACCGCCGATCCGGCCAATCTCACCATCTCGGTGGATCCGGTCGGCCAGTCACCGAACGATAGCCGTGTGCCAGAGCTTTGGCTTATCCCCGAGGGCACCGACACGCCGATCTCGCTGGGCGTGCTCGGCGGCCACCGCACGACGGCCGTCATCGACGCGGATCGACTTGCCCAGATCGGCGAGGGTGCAGTGCTGGCCGTTTCGCTGGAGCCGCCCGGCGGTTCTCCCACCGGGACGCCGACAGGCCCCGTTGTGCAGCAGGGCAGGATCGTTCCGTATCTGCCCTGACTCGCCGCCGAATAGCTTGCTTCGGACCGCAACTCTCAGTTCAACCGGCCGTTCAAGTGACGCAACACCAGCGATCGAGCGAGCGCGAAAGGACATGTCCACGATGGCGGACGCCAGCGGCGGGACCGGCGAGTTCAACGAGACGGACAGCCCGATCAGGACCGGCATCCGCGGCCGTTGCCCTAGGTGCCAGAAGGGGCACATCTTCGCCGGCTACCTCCGGCTCGCGAAGAAGTGCGACGTGTGCGGGCTCGACTTCTCCTTCGCCGACCCGGCCGACGGACCGGCCTTCTTCGCGATGTCGGTGGTAGGCGTGCCGGCCCTGGTGATGGCGGTGTGGCTGGACCTGGCCTTCGACGCGCCCTACTGGGTTCAGCTGGTGACGACCTTTCCATTGACCATCCTGGCCTGCATGGCACTGTTGCGACCGCTCAAGGGCTGGCTGGTCTGCTCGCAGTACTTCCACCGCGCAGGCGAAGGCCGACTGGTGAGGCCGGAGTCAAAGGATCGGTAGGCGGCACCTGCCGGCCCTGCAGGGATGATCTCTCCTGACAGCGTCACCCACTGGACCGGTGTTCGATGGATCCCGTTTCCCTGCGCCGCCCCGTGGCTCGCATCGCTCGGCCGGCCATGTCGCCGGCGCAGCCCCTGCCGCGCGCCGTGCCGCGTGTCGGCTTGTTCGGCGGCTCGTTCAACCCGGCCCACGATGGTCACCTGCATGCGACCCGCGAGGCGTTGCGCCGTCTCCGGCTCGACAAGGTGGTGTGGCTGGTCTCGCCGCAGAACCCGCTCAAGACCAGGAGCGGCATGGCCTCGTTCGCCGACCGGTTCGCCAGTGCCAGGCGCGTAGCTGCGGCCGACCCGCGGATCGAAGTCAGCGACTATGAGGAACAGAAGAACCTGCGCTTCTCCGTCGACACCATTACCGGTCTCGCACGCGACCCAAGCAGGCGGCACGTCTGGATCATCGGCGCCGACAATCTGATCCAATTGCCGCGCTGGAAGCACTGGCTTCGACTGTTCCATGCCTGCCCGGTTGCGGTCATCGCCAGGGCACCATATCTTGAGCGTGCTGGACTGGGTCTGGTTGCCCGGCGCTTTGCCGGCGCTCGCCTCGACGAGCGCCAGGCTCATGTGCTGGCCGACCTCTGCCCGCCGGCTTGGGTATTGTTGCACCATCCGCTGCACCCGGCGTCGTCGACCGCTATTCGGCTGCGCGCCGAGGCGGCCTGGCAGGAGAGATCGAAATAGCCAGATCAGGCAATGGAGGCGTTCCATCGACCGACCTCCTCGACTTCGTGCTGAAGTCGCTCGATGACGACAAGGCTGTGGACCCGATCGTCGTCGATCTAGCTGGCAAGACCGCAATGGCCGACTTCATGGTCGTTGCTTCGGGCACATCACAGCGTCACATCTCGTCGATGGCCGAGAAGATCCTGCACGCCTTGAAGGAGCGCGGCATGAAGGACGCGTCGGGCGAAGGTCTGGGCGCCTCCGACTGGGTGCTGATCGACGCCGGCGACGTGATCATCCATCTGTTCAAGCCTGAGATGCGCAGCTTCTACGACATTGAGAAGCTGTGGTCGGTCGAGGCTCCCAAGCGGCTGGTCGTCAGCCCCGGCTGACGATGCATCGTGCGGGCGACGATCCTTGCCGTGGGCCGGCATCGTGACCCGTTGATCGACGGACTCGTCCAGCACTACCGGCAGCGCTGCCCGATGATCACGCCGATCGTCGAGGTTGAGAGCCGCAAGCGTCCCGATGATCCGGCCCGCCGCGAGGACGAGGCCAGGCTTCTGCTCGCCAAGGTTCCGGCCGGTGCCAGCGTCGTCGCGCTGGACGAGCGCGGGCGCCAGCTCACCAGCGTGCGGTTTGCCGAGCAGTTGCGGACTTGGCGGGACCAGGGCCAGCGCGACATCGCCTTCCTGATCGGCGGGGCCGATGGTCATGGGACAGCCGTAGCCGGGCGTGCCGACCTGAAGCTGGCGCTCGGCATGATGACCTGGCCGCACATGCTCGTGCGGGCCATGCTGGTCGAGCAGCTATATCGTGCCTCGACGATCCTTGCCGGACATCCCTATCATCGCAGCTGAGGGCTACCTGCCCTGGCGACCATCTGACGCTGCCGAGACGGGAAGAGCACGGGTGCGGGACTTTCAATTGCCGGGCCGCAGCCCGGCCATCGGCGTCGACGGCATGGCCGCGACATCCCATCCACTGGCGACGCTGGCGGCGGTGGACACGCTGCGCGCGGGCGGCAACGCCGTGGACGCGGCGATCGCGGCCGTGGCGGTGCAGTGCGTTGTCGAGCCGCAGATGGTCGGCATCGGCGGTGACATGTGGGCGCTCTATGCGCCTTCATCGGGCGGCGTGATCGCCGTCGACGGCAGCGGCCATGCTCCGGCGGGGGCTACGATCGAGCGGCTGCGGGGGGAAGGTCTGCAATCGATCCCGCAGGACAGCGCGCATGCCGTGACCGTGCCGGGTGCCGTCGCCGGCTGGTCCGCGCTTCTGCAGGCTCATGGCACGCGCAGCCTGCAGGAACTGCTGCGGCCGGCCATCAACTACGCCCGCAACGGTTTTCCGGTCCATCCCCGGGTCGCCTTCGACTGGGCGGGGGATGTTGCGGTGATCGGCAAGACCGAGGCTGGTCGCCGCTTCTACCTTCCAAACGGCCGCTCCCCCATGGTGGGCGAGGTCATCCGGCTGCCGGCGCTTGCGGCCACGCTGGAGAAGATCGGCAAGCATGGCGGGCGGGCGTTCTACGAAGGCGAGCTTGCGGCAGCGATGGTCCGGAGCCTGCGCGACTATGGCGGCACCCATACCGAGGACGATTTCGCCGCGTACCGGGCGGAGTTCGTCGAGCCGGTCTCGGCCAGCTATCGCGGCCTGACGGTCGTCGAATGCCCACCGGCCGGCCAGGGCATCGTGGCGCTGATGATCCTGCGGGCCCTGGAAGGCTTCGACCTCGCCTCCATGGACCCGCACGGCAGCGCGCGACACCATCTCTTGGCCGAAGCCACCAAGCTGGCCTATGCCGAGCGGGACCGCCATCTCGCCGATCCGCGTCACCTGGACGTGCCGGTCGATGCCCTGCTCGGCGAGGCGGCCATCACGACCATGCGCAGCCGGATGGTGCCGGACCGCTGCGGCTCCCATGCACCGCCTCCCCTTCTGGAAGCGCACAAGGACACGGTCTACCTGACGGTCGTCGATCGCGACCGCAATGCCTGCTCGTTGATCTGCTCGGTCTATGACGGCTTCGGCAGCGGCCTGGTCTGCCCCAGCACCGGCGTGGTGTTCCAGGATCGCGGGCGATCGTTCCGACTGGAGCCCGGCCACCCCAATGCGCTGGCCCCGCGCAAGCGCCCGTTGCACACCATCATCCCGGCCCTGGCCTTCGAGGGCGACCGCCTGTTCGCCTCGTTCGGCGTCATGGGCGGCCAGTATCAGCCGGTCGGTCATGCCCACGTCCTTTCGCTAGTGCGCGATCACGGCTTCGACCCGCAGGCTGCGATCGATGCCCCGCGCGCGATGGCCTATCCAGGTCCAGGCTTCGTCCTCGAACGAGGCTTCAGCAGCAAGGTCGGCCAGGAACTCCAGGCACTCGGGCATCAGGTCGAATGGGCACAGGAACCGTTCGGCGGCGGCCAGATGATCGCGCTCGATCACGAGCGTGGCGTCCTGTTCGGCGGCTCGGACCCGCGCAAGGACGGAATGGCGATCGGCATCTGACGCGCGGCCAGTCAGGCCAGGGGCAGGCGCCGGAACCGGCCGGGCCTGGCAGGATCCTGGAAATGGTCGAGCGGGCCGTTGTCCACGTAATGTCGGTGCCAGCAGGCCAGGGCCTCGTGGTCCAGCACCACGCCGAGGCCAGGACCTTGCGGCACGGCCACCATGTCGTCGCGTTGCCGGAACGGCCCGCCTTCGATCACGTCGCCCACCTGCCAGCGGAACAGCGACTGGGAGGGTTCGCTAATCCAGGGCATGGCGGCCGAGACGTGCAGGTAGGCGGCCGTGCAGACGCCGGTGTCGCCCGAATAGCACCAGAAGCCCACGCCCATCGCCTCGCAGGCGCCGATGAAGCGGATGGCCCGGGCGATCCCGCCCAGCACGGCGAAATTGACGACGATCGCCTCGGGCGTGCCGAGGGCGACGGCCCGGCGGATGTCGGGGATGTGCGTGGAAAACGGGATGGACGAATGCCGGCGCAGCGCCGCCATCTCCTCGAAGCTGCCGACAGGATCCTCATAGTTGCGGATGTCGAAGGGCTCGATCTCGCGCAGGATCCTGATCGCGGTCGGCAGCGACCACTGCATGTTGGAATCGAGCCGGATCACCGCTTGCGACCCCAGCGCCTCACGGAGCAGGCGCACCGTCCGGATCTCGATCAACGGGTCGCCCAGGATCAGCTTGCCCTCGAAGAGCGTGCTGCCATAGGCGCCATGCATCGCCAGGCAGTAGTCCGCGACCGCTTCGGGCGTCTCTTCCAGCCCCTCGCGAAAGCCGAAATATTCGGTGAACGGGATCTGGTCGCGTACCTTGCCGCCCAGCAGCTGGTACAAGGGCTGCCCCCACGCCTTGCCGCGCAGGTCCCACAGGCCGATCTCGATAGCACCGAACGCCTTGGCGACCGATGCGTTATCGGTGTTCTGGACGATCTGCCAGGGCGGCAGGCAACGGCTCTCGCAGGCGGCAATGTCCAGGGGATCCTCCCCGAGCAGGCGCTCGCCCATCTGCTCCACCGTCCGCAGTACATCCGTCGACGGCGCCTCGCCCAGTCCGACCAGGCCGGCATCGGTGCGGATCTCGATGATGACCTTGGAGGTGCCGGGGTAGAGGCCACCGCTCCACCACAAGGGAGCCTCCAGCGGAATGTTGACCGGCGTCGCCTTCAACTCGGTGATCCGCATGGCTGCCTCCTCGCCTTCCGGCGGACGCTTGCTCCCTAGTCGTGCACGGCCGGCATCGGATGGATGGTTACCTCGACATCCGGCACCAGCTCGTCCAGCTCCAGCTCGACACGGTCCATGATAGCGCGCGCGTCCGACACCGTCGTGTCCGGCGCGAGCTCGATGTGGAACTCCACGATCCGGGTGCCGCTCGCCTGGCGGGTGCGCAGGTCGTACATGGCGACGATGTCGGCATCGGCACGGACCACCGCCTCGATGCGGGCGCGCAACTCGGCCGGCAGCGGCCGGTCGAGTAGCGTGCCGACGGCGTCGCGCCCGATCCGGTAGGCCATGAAGAGAAGATAGATCGCGAGGGCGCCGCCGATCAGCGGGTCGAGCCTGTGCAGGCCGTAGATCCCGGCGCCGACGAGCGACAGGACGACGGCGATGTTCGTGAAGAGGTCGCTCTCGTAATGAGCCCGGTCGGCGGCGATCGCGGAGGAACCGGTCAGCGCCACCACCCGGCGCTGGTAGATCATCAGGCCCAGCGTCGCGACGAGCGACACCATCATCACGGCGAGCCCGCTCACCTCGTGGCCGAGCGGCTGGACGTAGATCAGCTGCCTGACCGCGATGCACAGGGCGAACAGGCCGGCACCGGCCACAAAGGCCGACTGGGTCAGGGCGGAGACCGCTTCCAGCCTGCCCTGGCCCAGCTGGTAGCCCGGCTCGGGCGGCTGCTGCGCCCCTCGCAGGCTCAGCCAGATCATGCCGGACGCAGCGACATCGGCGAAACTGTCGACGGCCGAGCTCATCATGGCCACCGAACCCGTGCCGATGACGGCCGCGAGCTTCAGGACCGCCAAGCCGACGGCGACCAGCAGGCTCGTACGCGACGCGGCCACGGCAAGCCGCCAGCGGTCGGCCATCGGGGCCTCGGATGGCGGAGGCGTCCCCTGGCCCTCCGTCGTCGTTACGGAAGGAGCGGGGATGGTGGGGGTCTCGTTCATGGTCACCCCGGCCGTTTGCCCCCAACTCCACCAGCGATCAAGCAGCGAAACATGCCGCCAGCTCAGTGGAAGGAGGGCGGCGACATGCCGACGGCGCCGGGACCGACCGTGACAAGGCCGGCAAGCCGGTCGCCCAGCGCCATCGCCCCGGTCAGCCCACGGGTCAGACGGCCGATCATCCGCCCGAAGCTTTCGCTCGGGTCGGGGTACAGCACGAGCGCCACCTCGTCCTCCTCCCGCAGGCCCATCTGCTTCTTCGTGGCGCCGATCGCCTCGAACAGCCCGCCCAGCTCGTCGACCAGGCCCGCCGGCTTGGCCTGCGCACCCGTCCAGACCCTGCCCCGGGCGACGTCCTCGACCTGGACCGCCGTCAGGCCGCGGCCGGCGGCGACCCTGTCCTTGAAGGCAGCGTAGATCGCATCCACCGACGCGTTCACCTTGGCGAGTTCGGCAGGCGTGTAGGGCTTGTTCAACGACCAGATGCCAGCAGCCTCGCTCCGGCTGGTCAGGGTCCAGTTGACGTCGAGCCATGCCCATAGCGCATCGAGCACGGGCTTGCCGGCGATGACGCCGATCGAGCCGGTCAGCGTCGCGGGATTGGCCATGATCACGTCGGCATCGGCAGCGATCCAGTAGCCCCCGGAGCCCGCGACATCGCCCATGCTCACGACGACCGGCTTGCCCGCGTCCTTGAGCCGCTCGATCTCCCGACTGATCGTCTCCGAGGCGACGGGCGATCCGCCGGGTGAGGAGATGCGGAACAGCACGGCCCGGACCGATTGGTCCTCGCGCGCTGCCGAGAGGGCCGCCGCGACGTCGTCGGCGGCGGCCGTGCTGTCGTCGAAGCCGGTCGTTCCCCGCAAGATCGGGCCGAGCGCATGGACGACCGCGATCACCGGGGCGCTTTCCGGTGCTGCCCGCTCGCCACGCTCGGCGTAGTCGTCCAGGTCGACCCGCTGCAGCCGCCCACCGTCAGGGGCCCCGGCACCACGGCGCAGTTCCTCCAGCAGCACGTCCTCGAACGCCAGCCGGTCGATCAGGCCCGCAGCCAGCGCGGCCTGCCCCGTATACGGGCCGCCATCAATCAGGCCGTCGATGCGTCCGGCTACGGCCGGGCGGGACCGCTCGATGTCCGCCCTGAACTGCTCGTCCAGCGACCCGATCAGCGCCTCGCTCATCTCCCGATGGGCCGGAGACGGCTCGCTTGCGGCCACGAAGTCCAGGGCTGTCTTGTATTCGCTGCGCCGGGTGACTTCCAGCTCGATGCCGAGCTTGGCCAGGAGCCCCTCCGCGAACGGCTCTTCCAGGGCCAGACCAGTGAGCCCGACCGATCCCATGGGCTGGATGGTGATCTGCTGGAAGGCGCTGGCCAGGTAGTAGCCTTCATTGCCGGGCGACAGTTCACCCAGGCTGTCCGCAAAGGCGATCGTGGACTTGCCCGCGGCCGCCACGCGCAGGACCGCCTGCCGCAGCTCCTGGGTGACGGCCAGGCCGCGCGGCGCCTCGTCCAGCCGTGCATAGACGGCCTTGACCCTGGGATCGCCCGCTGCCCTGTCCAGCGCCCGGACCAGGTCCAGCAGCCTGTAGTCCTCGCGCGGCGCCAGCCAGCCCGCCCCGAAGCCTGCGGTTCCCTCCAGCACCGGGCGCCGCAGGTCGAGCGTCAGCAGCATCGAATCGGGCAACGGCTCGGGACCGGAACGGACGAACCACCAGATCAGCCCGCCCACGGCAAGGCCGAAGACCAGGACCAGCGCACCCAGCGTGGCAAGCAGGCCGATCAGGAAACGCCGCATCCGAACTCTCCTGCAGCCTCGTCCGCCGCATCACGATCTGGACCAGACACCGGGAGGCCATGCCCTCAGTGCAATGCCGCCTCGGCCCTGGCGGAAGCAAGGTTCCCCCTTACCCGGGCGCGCTCGCTGGCTGTCTTCAGCTGGCCGCAGGCAGCAAGGATGTCGCGCCCGCGCGGCACCCGCACCGGGCTCGAATAGCCGGCATCCTCGACGATCTGGGCGAACGCCCGGATCCGGTTGTTCGAGGAGCACTGGTAGATCGTGCCGGGCCATGGGTTGAACGGGATGAGGTTGACCTTGGCCGGCATGCCCTGCAGCAGCCGGACCAGCTCGCGCGCATCGGCGTCGCTGTCGTTCACGCCGGCCAGCATCACGTACTCGAACGTGATCGGCTTGTTCCGGTGCGGATAGGCGCGGCAGGCGTCGAGCAGCTCGGCGATCTTCCATTTGCGATTGACCGGCACGAGCTCGTCCCGCAGGTCGTCGCGGACCGCATGCAGGGAGATGGCAAGGCCGGTGCCGAGTTCCTCCCCCCACTGGACGATCCTCGGCACCACGCCCGAGGTCGACAGCGTGATCTTGTGGCGGGACATGCCGATCCCGTCGCCGTCCGTCGCCAGCTTCATCGCAGCGGCGATGCCGTCATAATTGAACAGGGGCTCGCCCATGCCCATCACCACGATGTTGGTGAAGAGCCGGTCGTCGCGCGGCGAGGGCCACTCGCCCAGGGCGTCGCGTGCCACCAGCAGTTGCGCCAGGATCTCGCCCGCCTGGAGGTTGCGCACGAGCGGCATGGTGCCGGTATGGCAGAACTTGCAGGTCAGCGTGCAGCCGACCTGAGTCGAGACGCACAAGGCCCCCCGGTCGGTCTGCGGGATGAAGACACACTCCACCTCCTGACCGTCGAAGAAGCGCAGGAGCCACTTCCGGGTGCCGTCGCTCGACTGCTGCTCGACCACGATCTCCGGCCGCGCCACCGAGAACTGCTCGGCCAGCTTGGCGCGCAGGTCCTTGGACAGTGTCGTCATCTCGTCGAACGAGCGCGCACCGCGATGGTAGATCCAATGGAAGAGCTGGCGGGCCCGCAGGGACCGCTTGCCTTCGGGCTCGCCAAGCTCGCCCAGCACCGCCGCCAGACCAGCCCGGTCAGCGCCGATCAGGCTGGGCAGGCCGTCGGCCGCCAGCTTCTTCCTCAACTGTTGCACGATCGTTCAGCCTCGAAGGGGGCCCGGCACGGCCAGCGAGGCACTTTTGCCGCACGCTGCCGCCAGGGCTGAATATGCGTCCGAAAATCCTGAAAGGGAGTAGGTGTCGCTAGATTTGGTGTCGCGCGTCGAGGTCGCCTGGACCAGGGCCTCCCTGCCGCGCCGCATCGCGGCGATCGCCGCCTTGTCGTCCTCGGCGCTCTTCGCCCAGGCCTGCTCGTCATTGGTAAAGAAGCTGAAGGCGGTGCCGTCGATGCGGACGGAGACCTCGCTGTCCTTCTTGTACGCGTAGCCGGTCCGCACGCTCACCTCGTCGATGGGCGGGTTGGACGGGATGCGCGCCACGATGATGAACGGGTTGCCGCGGGACTTGTAGGTTCCTTCCTGCTTCTTCGGCTCCGAGGCGATGTAGCAGAGCTTCTCGTCGCCTTCGACGACGTAGAGGTTCCAGTCCCGGTGGTTGGACAGGAGCTTGGGCGCGGCTTCGGCAAAGGTCGGGACGAACGCGGCAAGAGACAAGACGACAGCGGCGAGCGCCTTCATGCAACTCGGCTCCGGAGGCAGTGATCATGGACTCCGGTGATCATAACCATACGGGCCCGCAATCTGAAGAGGGCGCAGTGCCCTTCAGTCCCGCCCGCTGCGCCGCAGGACCACGTTGCCGTGAACATGGGGGGCCGGCGGGACGACGGGGCCGCCCGCCATGACCGGCCGCTCGCCGAACCGGCCGAGCGTGATCTGCCGGTCGTACATCACGATCGCGGCCGCGATGGCGAGGTTGACGCAGAACCGGGTCGGGATCCGGACGACATGGTCGCAGCGCGCCAGCATCGCCGGGGTCAGCGAAGCCCGCTCTGGTCCGAACACATAGGCGGCCGCGGACGGATGGCGAAACGACGGCAGCGGCACGGCATCGTCGGTCAGTTCCACCCCCACCAGCTTGCAGCCATGCGGCAGCTTCATCTCGTCCGGGCTGCCATAGCGGAAGACGGGCAGGCTCAGGTTCGCCTTGGACGTATCGGTGCGGCTGGCGTCCCGCAGCGTGGCGACAGGGTCCACCAGGAACAGATAGGCGGCCCCGAAGGCATGGGCCGTCCGCATCAGGTTGCCGAAATTGACCTCCTTCGAGATCGCCTCGGCGCCGATCGCGAACCAGCCGCGAAGTTGTTGTTCGAACATGAGCGGCCATGTAGCTGCGCGCCAGCGGATCCGGAAGGCTCCTTGGCGACCGTGCCCGGAGCGTTGGCCCGCGCCACGCTTCCGGATCTTTCACAAGGCGCCTGTCAGGACTAGGGTCGGGCCCGCTTTCTCGGATGGAATCGCGCCATGCGTGCACTGGTCTGCGAGCAGACGGTCGGGATCGAAGGAGTTGCCCTGCGCCAGCTGCGTGATCCGGAGCCGGGAGCCTGCCATGTGCGGATCGACGTGGCGGCCGCGGGCGTCAATTTCGCCGACCTCCTGATGCTGGAGGGCAAGTACCAGGACCGCCCCGCCCTGCCCTTCGTGCCCGGCCTCGAGATCGCGGGCACCATCGACAAGGTGGGAGCCGGCGCCATCATGGGCGGCGTCGAGCCCGGGCAGCGTGTCCTGGCCTTCCTGGACCATGGCGGGTTCGCCGAGAAGACGCTCGCGCGTGCCGAGGACGTCATCCCGATCCCGGACGATATCGACGACCTGACGGCTGCGGCCATGGCCCTCACCTACGGCACGGCCTTTGGCGCCCTATCCTGGCGGGCGCAACTGCTCCCGGGCGAAGTGCTGCTCGTGCATGGCGCAGCCGGCGGCGTGGGGCTGGCGGCGGTGGAGGTCGGACGGGCGCTGGGCGCCACCGTGATCGCGACGGCGCGGGGATCCGAGCGGGCGGCGCTCGCGCGCGAGCACGGCGCCCATCATGCCCTGGACAGCGACGACCCCGAGCTTCGCACCGTCATCAAGGACATCACCGGCGGCCGCGGCGTCGACGTGGTGTTCGATCCCGTCGGCGGCGCGATGTTCGATCTGTCGCTGCGGGTCACCGCCTGGGAGGGGCGGATCGTCGTCGTTGGGTTCGCATCCGGAGTCATCCCGCAGATCCCGGCAAACCTGCTCCTGGTCAAGAACGTCTCGGCCATGGGCTTCTTCTGGGGAAGCTACCGCAAGCACGACCCGGGCCGGCTACGGGAAAGCTTCGAGCAGATCTTCGAATGGCTGGAAGAAGGCAAGATCCGGCCGCACATCTCCGACGTCATCCCGCTGGACCGGGCCAAGGACGCCTTTTCGCTGCTCAAGCACCGCAGGAGCACCGGGAAGGTCGTGGTGCAGATCGCTGCCGGCCAGGCCGGGCCCGGGCGATAGGCAGGAGCAGGCGGTGGACAGCCGCCAAGCCCCTCAGGGCAGGCTGGCTGCAGCGGCCAGGCGCTCATGGGCCAGGGCCTGCCTTCGCCGCACGGTCTCGCGATGGATGATGTAGATGCCGGATGCGATGACGATAGCGGTGCCGAGCCAGGTCCATTGGTCGGGAAGCGCGTCGCCGAATACCACCAGCCCGATGACCGCCGCGTAGAGCATCTGCACGTACTGGAAAGGTGCCACGATCCCGGCCTCGGCCTTGCTGTAGGCCAGCGACATCAGCGTGAAGCCGGCACCGCCCATCAGCCCGCCCACGAGCGAGATCAGCAGTTGCGGCCCGGTGGGCGTGGTCCATACGAACGGCAGCAGCGGCAGCATGCCGGCGAAGATGCCGACATTGACCCAGACGGCGAAGCTGCTGGGATGGTCGTCCGGTGCCAGCCGGATGATCGCGTGGATGAAACCCCAGAGGCCCGAGGCCGCCAGCATGCAGATCGCGGCAGGACCCAGAAGGCCGCTGCCGGGCCGCAGCATGATCAGCACTCCCAGAAAGCCGACGGCGACCGCGGACCAGCGCCGCCAGCCCACCTTCTCGCCGAGGATCGGCACCGAGAGGGCCGTGATGATCAGCGGCTGGCTGAATGCGATCGCATAGGCGTCGGTCAGCGGAAGCACGGCATAGGCGTAGAACACCAGGATGCAGGCAAAGGGCGCCAGGATCGCGCGCGTGAGGTGCAGCCGGACATTGCGCGGCCTGAGCAGGCGCAGGCCACCAGCCGACATCGCCCAGATCGTCGGTGCGACTAGACAGCCCAGCGCGTTCAGGGCGGCCGTCTGAACGACGTGCCACTCCTCGCCCAGGAACTTCACGGCCGTGTCCTGCAGCGTGAACACGAAGAACGAGAGCAGGGCGATCAGGATGGCGGGGAGATTCGACTGGGCGCTCATGCGGTGGGAGTCCTGCGGCGGACCGCTTCACGGTGGAACACGTAGATGCCGGACGCGGCGACGATCCCCGCCCCCATGAGGGTGGTCCATGTCGGTATGTCGCCGAACAGGAGGAAGCCGACGATCAGGCCGTAGACCATCTGGCTGTACTGGAAGGGCGCGATGATCCCGGCCTCGGCCTGATGATAGGCCTGCACCAGGAGGGTGAAGGCGCTGCCGGCAATGGCGCCGGCGACCAGGCCGATCCCTGCCTCGAACAGGGTCGGCACGACGCCGACGAAGGGCATTGCGGCCGAGGCGATCAGCACGGTGGCGATGTTCCCGTAGAACGAGAAGGTCTCGACCGGCTCGCTGGAACGCATCCAGCGCAGGAAGACGGTTCCGCAGGCATGGAGGAACGCCCCCAGCACCACGAGGAGGCGCACGGCCTCGAGGCCGCCCGTCGGGTTCAGCATCACAAGCACGCCGCCAAAGCCGACCGCGACCGCCGCCCATCGCCGCCATCCGACCTGCTCCTTCAGGAGCGGGACGGACAGGGCGGTCGCGATCAGCGGCGACGTGAACAGGATGGCGTACACGTCGGCCAGCGACAGGCTGCCGTAGCTGGAGAAGACCAGGATCGTCGACACGAACGAGAAGCACCATCGCATGAGGTGGCGATGCAGCACGCGGGTCCTCAGGCGGTGCACGCCTCCACGGACCTGGGCGATGATGACCGAGGTGGCGAGCGCACCGCCGGAAACGAACAGCATGACCTGCAGGACGTGCCAGTGACCGCTGAGCAGCTTCACGACCGTGTCCATGCCCGTGAACATCAGGAAGCTGGTGAGCGCCAGAAGAATACCCTGCCGGCGTGCCGTGACGGCGGCCGCCTGACCATCCATGTTCGTCGTTCCGGGTGTTGGTGCACGCCGCGGTAGCGGAAGACGATGCCCCACTTCAACCGGATTGCCGCTGCTGGAACTGTTATGTTGCCGCAGTCTGGCCCGCCTGTCGGCGGCCTGTTCAGTGCGTGCTTGGCTTGGGACGCGCCTGCTGGCCCACACCCGGCTGCAGCGTGACGCGATGGTCCTCGCCCGCTGCATAGGCATGGTCGAAGCCCGCCGCGACCAGGTCGGGCGCGAACTGACGGACCCGCTCCCGGCCCCTCGCGGCCAGGTCGTCGACCAGGGTCGGGTCGGCGACCAGCCTGTCGAGCTGGGATCGCAGTGCCGCGACATCGCCGGCCGGGACGCAGATGCCGGCGTCGCCCACCACTTCCTGGCATCCCGGGGCCGTGGTGGTCACCACGGCGCAACCGGCACCCATCGCCTCGAGCAGGACCATGGGGAAGTTCTCGTGCGAGGATGGCAGGACGAAGATCGAGGCGGTGGCATAGAGCTCCGCCAGCGCTTCGCGGTCGATAAAGCCCCTGAAGTCGACGGGGCATGACAGCGACTTGGCGAGTTCGCGAAGCACCGGCGCGTGGGGTCCATCGCCCGCCACGATCAACTCGACATCCTTCATGCCGGCGACCGCCGCGATCAGGTCCTGCACGCCCTTGCGCCGGACCAGCCTCGTCGCCACCAGGATGCGCCCGCGCACTCTCGCCCGATCGGGCACGCTACCCGAGGCGGCGAATGCATTCGGGACCAGCAGCGCATCCGGTCCACCTGCCGATGCGATCAGTCTGGCCAGATGCTGCGAAGGCACCGTCATGCTGTCCGCGCCATTCGCGAGATAGCGCCAGTAGGGCCGGATCAGGCGGTGGATCAGGCTGAACCTGTCCGGGTTGTAGCCCGGCACGTCGGAGCCGTGCGCGGTCAGGACGAGGGGCAGTCCATGGCGCGTCGCAAGTGGCCTTGCCACGATGGCACCGGGCACCACGAAATGGGCATGGACGACATCGAACGTCGAGGCCCGCAGCAAGGCGTCGCCGGCCAGGAACGCGCTTGGAAGCCAGCTGGCCAGTTCGGGTGCGGTCGAGTAGTGCCGGGCGCGCCGCCAGCAGGCGGTTCTGACCACCTGGACGCCTCGCACCGTTTCGGTGCGGGGCAGGTCCGGCATGCCCGAGGTCAGCACCACGACCTCGTGGCCTTCCCGCACCTGCTCCTCGGCCAGCGTGCGCGCAGCCGTCGCCCCACCGCCCCCGATCGGCGGATACTCGTGGCTGACTAGCAATATCCTCTTGTGATGAGCCGT